>DATBQV010000388.1:0-5189 GCA_036560625.1 Gemmatimonadales bacterium | reverse complement strand
GGGGCGGGGCCGGCGGACTCGTCTCCAGATTGTCTCCGCGCTGGAGCAACGCAGCCATGTCGGCGACCGGGCGACGTCCCAGCCCGATGTCGACCATGGTGCCGACCAGCATGCGGACCATATGGTGCAGAAAGCGGTCGGCCTCGACGTGGAAGCTCAGGCCGCGCCCTTCGGCACGCGCGATCCACTCGCTGCGGACGATTCGGCAGCGCCAATGAGGCTTGACCTGGCCCCGCACGGAAAAGGATTGGAAGTCATGCTCTCCCCGAACGACCACCGCCGCCGATCGCAACGACGGAAGGTCAAGCGGGCGGCCCAACCCCCATTCGAAGGGGCGGCGGAAGGGTGAGGCGCTCGCCGGGTCAGTTCCAATGTCATACCGATAGCGGCGAGTGATGGCGCTTTTGCGGGCGTGAAAGTCCGGCTGCATGCGGGCCACCGATTCCACCCAGCAATCCGGCGGAAGCAGCGCGTTGAGTGCCCGGCGCGCGGCCGCTGGTGTCCACTTGTCCGGGAGCGAAAAACTGACGCCGAGGCCCTCGGCGTGGACCCCGGCGTCGGTACGACCCGCCGCGTATGCGCCGACCGGCTCACCGGCCAGGCGCGCGAGAGCGCTTTCGAATTCGCCCTGCACCGACCGTCCTTCGCGTTGACGCTGCCAGCCGACAAACCGGCCGCCGTCGAAATGCAGCACCGCGAGGAAGGTCCCTAGCATCGCGCCGGAATCTAGCCTCGAACGGGGTGCTCGGCAAGTTGCGCAACTCATTGTCAGGATTGACAAAAGGACGCCTTGGCGGGTACCATTTCTTGGGGCTTTGCCGCCACCCTCCGACCCCGAATTCCTGGTGACCCAAGCCACCGTCTCCGACTCCACAGGCCTCGCGGAAGCGCTCCGCCGGCTGGCGGCCGGAAGCTCGCTCTCCGCCGCCGAGACCGCGGCGGCTTTTGGTGTGGTGATGCGGGGCGAGGCGGGTCCGGGGCAGATCGCCGCCCTGCTGACGGGGCTCAGGGCCAAAGGGGAATCCTCCGAAGAGATCGCCGGTGCCGCGGAGGCCCTGCGTGCCGCGATGGTGCCGGTGCGGATCCCGAATCCCGATCGGCTGGTGGATACGTGCGGCACGGGCGGGGGCTCAGTCGCCACCCTCAACATCTCCACCGCGGCGGCTTTCGTCGTTGCCGGCGCGGGGGTGCCGGTCGCGAAGCACGGTAATCGGAGCTACACCACGCGCTCCGGCTCCGCGGACCTGCTCGAGGCCCTGGGAGTGGACATCGCGGTCCCGTCCCAGCGGGTGCCCGCCGTTCTCGAGAGCGCGGGACTCGTCTTTCTCTTCGCACCCAACTACCACCCCGCCATGCGCCACGTCGCGGCGACCCGCCGCGAGCTCGGCGTGCCGACGATCATGAATCTGCTTGGTCCCTTGGCGAATCCGGCCGGCGTGCGACGCCAGGTCATCGGCGTGGCGGATCCCGGGCACGCGCCGCGGGTGGCGGATGCCCTGCGGCGACTGGGCGCCGTGCATGCGCTGGTGGTCCACGGCACGATCGGGATGGATGAGATCAGCCCGGTGGGCGACACCGCCATCTGGGAGATTCGGGACGGACGTGTGAGCGCGTGGACCCTGAGCCCCGATGCAACGGTCCGGGCTGACGGGCTGGAGAGTCTCCGTGGCGGCTCGCCGGCGGAGAACGCTGCGCGCGTGGAGCACCTCTTGAGAACGGGCGGGGACGGGGCCGAGCGGGCGGCGGTGGCGCTGAACGCCGCCGCGGCGCTCTATGTTTCGGGTGCGGGTTGGTCTTTTGCCGACGCCGTGGAACGAGCGTTGGAGGCGTTGGCCGGTGGGGCAGGGGCGACGGCTCTGGACCGGCTGAGGGCGGCGGCGCCGCCCGTCAGTACTTCCGGATGACGCCGACGACGACGCCCTGAATGAGGACGTCTCGCTCCTGAAACCGCATGGCCTGCATGGCGGTGTTGGCCGGCTGCAGCCGGATCCAGCCGCCGGGCTCGCGGTAGAACTTCTTGACGGTGGCTTCCGATCCGTTGACGAGGGCGATGACCATCTCGCCGTTCTCGGCGGTTTGCTTGCCATGCACGACGACGAAGTCGCCATCGACGATGTGCTCGTCGATCATCGAACTGCCGCTGACCTTGAGCGCGTAGTTGGGCCCGCGGCGGGGCAGCATGGTGTCGGGGACGGCGAGGGATTCCTGCTGCATCAGGGCTTCGATCGGCGTGCCGGCGGCGACTTTGCCCAGCAGGGGAATCTCGGTGGCGACCGCGGTGCCCCGCGGCGGCAGGACTTCGATGGCGCGACTTTCGTTGTAGGAGCGGCGGATGTACCCCTTGCGCTCGAGATTGGTGAGATGCTCGTGCACGGTGGCGAGCGATTGAAAGCCGAACTTCTCGGCGATCTCCTCGAAGCTCGGCGCGTACCCGCGCTCCTGAATGTGACTCTGCAGATAAGTGAGGATCTCACTCTGGCGTCTGGTGAGCGGCATGCCGCGTCTCCCGCGTGCGCTGGTACGACCGAATAGAGCCCGAATAACATTACCCGAAGAGTGGCCGAAGGGCAAGGTGGCGACGACCCTCACCCAGATTCTCGAGACGACGCGCGCCGGGCTCGGCGCTTTGCGCGCCCGAACGGCGGAGCTGGAGCGCGCAGCTCTCCGCGCGCCCTCGCCGCCCTCATTGCGTCAGGCGTTCACCCCGGATCGCGTCGCGCTGGTGGCGGAGGTGAAGCGGCGCTCGCCATCGGCCGGGGCGATCCGCGAAGACCTCGACCCCGCCGACCGGGCGGCGCGTTACGCCCGCCACGGCGCGGCCGCCGTCTCCGTGCTCACCGATCGTCCGTTCTTTGGCGGCTCCATCGCGGATCTCGAGGCGGTGGTCGAGCGCGTGGCCGTGCCGGTCCTCCGGAAGGACTTCATCCTCGACGAGATCCAGATCCTGGAGGCCCGGGCGGCGGGCGCGGCCGCGGTGCTCCTGATCGTCCGGGCATTGCCGGATCGACGGCTGCGCGAGCTGCTGCGCTTCACGGCTGAGGCGCAGCTGGACGCGCTGGTGGAGGTGCATACGGCGGCGGAGCTGGAGACGGCGCTCGTCGCTGGCGCGCACATCGTGGGCGTCAACAGTCGCGACCTCGACACCTTCCGCATCGACGTCGCCGCGGCGTGGTCGTTGCTCGCGTCGGTCCCCGCGGACCGGGTGGCCGTCGCCGAGAGCGGGATGACGACGGCCGCTGATGTGGAGCGCGCGGCCGCGGCCGGCGCCGATGGCGTGCTCATCGGAACCGCACTCTCGGCCGCGGCGGATCCGGCGGCCCAGGTCGCCGCCTTCGCGGGAGCGCGCCGCCGTGGCCGTTGAGGTAAAGGTGTGCGGGCTCACACGCCCCGCGGACGCCGAGGCGGCCGTGGCGGGCGGGGCGGACTACCTGGGCGTCGTCTTCGCGAGCGGGCCGCGGGTCGCGAGCGCCGCGCAGGCAACCGCGGTGGTCGCCGCGGCCGGCGGGCGCCCCGTGTTCGGCGTGTTCGGGCGCCAGACTGTCGATGAGATCCTTCGCCTGCGCGACGCCACGGGACTCCGGGGGGCGCAGCTGCACGGACCCTATGCCGCTGAAGACGCGGCGCGACTCGGCGGCGCCGGGCTCGTCGTGTGGCGGGTCGTGCGTGTCGAAGGACCGTCGGATCTCGACGTGCTCTCGACGGTCGCGGAGTCGGCCGACGCCGTGCTGGTCGAGCCCCGCCTGCCGCACGCTGACGGAGGAACCGGCATCGCGCTGCCGCTGGCACTCGCGGCGCGGGCGCGGCAACGCCTGAGCGGGCGGATGGTGCTCGCCGGCGGTCTGCGCCCGGAGACGGTGGCCCATGCCGTGGGGCTCGTAAGGCCGGATGCGGTGGATGTAAGTTCCGGAGTGGAAATCCTGCCCGGCATCAAGGATTCGCAGAAGCTGGCCCGGTTCCTGGAGGCTGTGCGTGGCCTTAACCCTGTCGCCTGAACGCGCCGTTCTGGGCCGCTTCGGACCGTACGGGGGCCGGTACGTGCCGGAGACGCTGATCGCCGCGCTCGACGACCTGACCGCGCTGTACGACGGCGTGCGGACCGACCCCGCGTTCTGGGCCGAATTCGAAACCATCCTGCGCGACTACGTCGGCCGGCCGACACCGCTCTCCGAGGCCGAGCGCCTGAGCGCGGAGGTGGGTGCGCGGGTGTTGCTCAAGCGGGAAGATCTGAACCACACCGGCGCGCACAAGATCAACAACACCGTGGGTCAGGCGCTGCTGGCCCTTCGCATGGGCAAGCGGCGGATCATCGCCGAAACCGGTGCCGGGCAGCACGGCGTGGCGACCGCCACCGTCTGCGCGCACTTCGGGCTCGAGTGCGTGGTGTACATGGGGGCCGAGGACATCGAGCGGCAGGCCCTCAACGTCTATCGGATGCGACTGCTGGGCGCCACCGTCGTCCCGGTCGAATCGGGAACCCGGACGCTCAAGGACGCGACCAACGAGGCGCTGCGCGACTGGGTGACCAGCGTCCCGACGACGCACTACATCATCGGCTCGGTCGTCGGGCCGGATCCCTATCCCCGCATGGTGCGCGACTTCCAGTCGGTGATCGGCCGGGAGGCCCGGGCCCAGGTGCTCGCGCGCACCGGGCGGCTCCCGCGCACCGTGACCGCGTGCGTCGGCGGCGGCTCGAACGCGATGGGCATCTTCGCCGGCTTTCTGGATGACGCGGAGGTCGAGCTGGTCGGCGTGGAGGCGGCCGGCGAAGGGATCGCGAGCGGACACCACAGCGCCACCCTCGGCGCCGGGCGCCCCGGCGTGCTGCACGGCAGCCTGAGCTACCTGCTCCAGGACGCCGACGGTCAGGTGGCGCCGGCGCACTCCGTCTCGGCCGGGCTCGACTATCCCGGCGTCGGCCCCGAGCACAGCTGGCTTCGCGACACCGGGCGGGTGCGCTACGAGTCGGCGACCGACGCCGAAGCACTGGCGGCCTTCCAGCGCGTCTGTCGCTCCGAAGGCATCATCCCGGCGCTCGAGACCGCGCACGCCTTCGCCTGGATCCTGCGGGCTCGCGCCCGCTGGAAGCCCGACGACCTTGTGCTCGTCTGTCTGAGCGGCCGCGGCGACAAGGACGTTGCCCACGTCGCCGCCCTGCTGGGGGGCTCCGCATGACCGCCGGCGCGCCGTCG
>DATBQV010000387.1:0-20270 GCA_036560625.1 Gemmatimonadales bacterium | reverse complement strand
ATCTTCTTCTGGATCAGGCTCCACTCGTCCACCCGGCGCGCGCCCTCGAGCAGCAGATACTCGGGGTTGATGCGGACCAGGAAGTCCTCGCGCTCGGGCCGGACGCCGGCCTCGAAGTTGAACGTTCCCTGGGACCAGGTGAACAGGTAGTAGACGGCCTCTTCGACCTGGAGCCGGACGTAGTCCTGTAGCTCCTCGCGGGTCAGCGAGCCCTGTTCGACCAGGATCTCGCCGAGTTTGCGCTCGCGGGCGGCGTCCTGTGCATCCACCGCGGCCTGGAGCTGTTCGGGCGTGATCCGCTTGCCCCGCACCAGGATGTCGCCCAGACGATCGCGGCGGTTCACGATTGCCGCGTAGGCGATCTGCCCCTCGTCGAAGTGGATCGTGCCGAAGTTCTGCCGGTCGGCGAGCGCGAGACAGCCGGTGCGGCGCCCGAGGAAGAGCAGCTGGATGACGTCGGGGAGGCTGGCCTCCTTGAGACTGCCCTTGATCGCCATCAGCGCCACTCCTCGATCAACCGCTCGCCGATGTCCGGCCAGTCCCAGACCATCTTCTCTCGGCTCCGGATGCCGCCTTGCCCGGGCGCGACCAGGCCTGACGACCGCGGCGCGCTTGGCCGGCGCGGACGGGGCGCGGGCGCGCCCTCCAGCACCGTGCGCGCGAACGAGGCGGTGAGCTTCGCTTGCTGTGCCTCGCCCGCGCTCAGCACCCGCTGCACCAGGCCGAGCACGGCGCGGACGGACTCCGCGGGGCGGCTCGCGATGTAGGCGGCCACCTCGGGATCGATTTCCGGAATCTTCTCGCTGAGGAGGCGGTCGGCGGCCCGCTGGCGAATCTCCCGGTCGGGCGCCGGCAGCTCGGCCACGAGCCCGCCCTCGAGCCGGGTGAGCAGGCGGGACTCGACCCCGGCCAGCTGTGACAGCGGCACGGCCGAGGTGAAGATCATCTGCCGCGCCTGCTCGAGGAAATGATTGAAGAGCAGGAACAGCTCGTCCTGCGAGCGGGTTTTCTCCGCGACCAGGTGGACGTCGTCGAGCAGCAAGGCGTCGGCGCGACGGTAGCGCTTGCGCCACTGGGTGACGGCGTCGCGGTCGATCGCCTCGATCAGCTCGCCGGTGAACTCCTCGGCGCCGAGGCAGGCGACGCGGAGCCCGCGGGCGATCAGCGCGTTGCCGATCCCGTGCAGCAGGTGGGTCTTCCCTGCCCCGCTGCCTCCGACGAGGACGAGCGGGTTGTACTTCTCGCCCGGCGCCCCCACGACCGCCTGCGCCGCCTGCACCGCGACCCGGTTGCCCGGGGCCTCGACCACCGCATCGAGCCGCCAGAGCGACGAGGGGGCGGGCGGCGGATGCGCGCCTTCCTTTGCCTGCTCCAGCAGCTCCTCCGCCGCCGCCACGTTTCCCGGGTCGCGGAAGACGGGCGAGCCCGCCAGGTCGGGCGCGGCCTGCTCGGCTTGGGCGCGGAGGGCGTCGAGCCGGCGCACGTCCGCCTCGAACTCGCGCAGCGCCTCCTCCGGATCGCGGGCCAGCTCGCCATCGAGCAAGGCTTCCAGGCGGGCGGTGCGATACCCTTCGCCCTCCCACCGGAGGATCGCCGCCGCCACCTTGCCGCGCCACGCCTCGATCTGCTGGTGCAGCGTGGCGGAGATGTCCGAGAGGAAGTCGCCGAACTCGTCGCCATGCCAGGACGCGGCGGCGGCCGGAGTGGCGGGCGCGCCGATGGAGCCGACGACCCCACCCGCGGCGCGCTGGGTCTCGGCCGGATCGACGGCAAGCCTGGCGCCGAGCACGGCCTCCACCCGCTCGGGCGGGACGGGGTCGCCGGCCGCCTGATGCGCGATCAACCGGTTGAGCGCGCCCACCAGCTCGCGCACGTTGTCCAGTGCCAGCCGAGCCACGGCCTCCAGCACGCCCGGCTCGAGGGTGACGCGCCGCTCCTCCGCCTTCCGCCGCAGAATCGCGACCTTGGTCTCGTAGTCGGGCGGCGAGATGTCGATCACCAGCCCGCCGGCGAACCGCCGGATCAGCCGCTCGTCCAGGGACTCGATCTCGGACGGCGGCCGGTCGCTGGTGAGCACGATCTGGCGGCTGGCGGTCTGCATCGCATCGACGATGCGCAGCAGCTCCGCCTGGGCTTCCCGCTGACCGCTCAGGAACTGTACGTCGTCCACCAGCAGCAGATTGATGTCGGAGAAGCGCTTGCGGTACGCCTCGCCCTGCCCGGACGCGATCGCGGCGTGGAACGCCTCGATGAAGTGGTCGAGCGTCAGGTATTCGACCGACAGCGCGGGGTCGATCGCCTGCGCGCCGTGGCCGATGGCCATCAGGAGGTGGGTCTTTCCCAGACCCGGCTTCGCGTACACGAAGAGCGGGTTGTACACCGTCCCCGGGGTCTCGGCCACCGCGCGCGCCGCGGTGACCGCGAGCCGGTTCGCGGCGCCGACCACCATGGTGTCGAAGCGGAAGTAGGGATTGAGCGGCGGGCTCACGTCGGAGGCCCTCCGGCGGCGAGCCGGCGCAACACCAGCTCGGAAATGGCCTTCAGCGTCTCGAACACCCCGCCGCCATGCAGCGCATCCGCCGAGAAGCTCTGGACCGCCCGGAAGTTGAGCGCGTCATCGAGCTCGTCAGGCGTGAGGATCAGGTCGGGTGGCAGATCCTGCTTGTTGTACTGCAGCACGATCGGCAGCTGCCGAACGTCCACGCCCTGCTCCAGGAGGTTGGTCTGCATGTCCTGGAGGCTTTCGACGTTGTCGTCGAGCCGGCGTGCCTGACTGTCGGCGACAAAGACCACCCCGTCCGCGCCTTGCAGCACGAGTCGCCGGGTCGAGCCGTAGTAACTCTGCCCCGGCACCGTGTAGAGCTGGAACTTCGTGGCGAAGCCGGAGATGCTTCCCAGATCGAGCGGGAGAAAATCGAAGAACAGCGTGCGGTCGGTGTGCGTGGCCAGCGACACCATGCGGCCGCGCCGGCCTTCCGGTACTCGGCCGAAGATGTACTGGAGGTTGGTCGTCTTTCCGGAACGCCCCGGACCGTAGTAGACGATCTTGCAGGTGATTTCGCGGGCGGCAAAGTTCACGAGCGACATCGGCTCACCGCCCGAACAACGCGCGGAGGCTCGCATTGAGCTCCCGCTCGAAGTTCTCCGGCAACACGCGCTCCGTGGGCGCCTGCCGCGGCGCCGCCTCCACCAGCTCTCCCACCAGTCGATCGAAGAAGAGCTGCACCAGACCCACCGTGCTCTCGCCGTCGAACACGACCAGTCCGATCCAGCGGCCGCGCGGGGTCTCGAACCCCGACAGGAAGACGTGCTGGCTCAGACCCTGATGGACCATCGAGACAAAGCGCGGCTCGCCCACCAGGCGGGCAATTTCCTGGGTGGAGGCGACGATCGCCGCGCCGAGCGCCGCGGCGGTCATGACGTCCACGGAGCGGGTGAATCCGTGCTGGGCGACGACCTGCCCCGACGACGTCATGAGGAGCGTGAGCCGGGCATGCGACTCCGCGAGAAAGCGCTCCAGCGGTGCCTTGACCCATGGCTCCACGGCGCGCATCAGGCGAGTCTCCCGACGACGTCCAGCATCTCGAGGCGGGCCAGGCCGACGTTGGTATCCGGTCCCGCGATGGCCACCAGCACGAGGTCCGCGCCGCAGGGCGCGGCAAGCACCGTCCCGCCCGCCGCGTGGAGCTGCAGGAAGACCGGCTCACGCCGCCCGGCGCATTCGGTGGCGCGGCGCAGCCGGGTGACCAGGCTCGCGGCCAGCGCCGCGACCGCGCGGCCGTCCACGCCCGCCATGAGCGCCTCGGCCACCGTGAGCCCGTCCCCGGCCGACACGAGCGCCGAGCCCCGGATCCCCCGCACGGTCGAGAGCCGCTCCAGCAGCTCGGCGGCCGCGCTCATGGACTCCCCTCCAGCCACGCACGCGCAGCCACGGACGCACGCTCCGCGAACCGGGCGACGCGACCCATCGGCATGTCGAGGCCCCGCACCGTGAGGAGAAGCGTCGAGTCGGTGGGTGCGGAGAGGAACAGATTGCCGTCGCCGCATTCGACCGCGAGCCCGCGCCAGTCGCCGAGGTCGAGCAGCCGTGCCGTGCGGGCAGCTTCCTTCGAGACACCCGCCAGCATCGCGGCGACGGAGTCCGCGACGTCCGCACCCTCGGGGTTGCGGAGGCCGCCACCGAGGCGGAGCCCTGCGGAATCGACCAGGAGCAACCCATCGGTTCCGCCGTCCAGGCCGGCGAAGACCGCGTCGCGCAGCGGTGACGGCCGCGACTCTTCGAAGGAGAACGGAAGCTCGGAAGCGGCGAGGAGAGGCTCCGGCCCCATCTGCTCGTCCGTCGCGTCCGCGGGCGGAGGCGGGCTCGCGGGCGCCGGGACCGCGGCGGGCACGGGCGGAGATACGCTTGCCGGCGCGGGTGCCTGCTGGAGCACGTGGACCCGCTCCAGCGCAGCCGCGGTGCCCACGTCGTCCGGGTCGGCCTGACCGGCGTAGGCCAGGTGCTTTTCGGCGGAGGCGAGGTCGCCGGCCTGAAAGTAGAGGAACCCGAGCCCCTTGTGGGCGGAGACGAGCCCCGGATCGAGGTCGAGGGCACTGACCCAGGATTCGAACGCGCGGTCGCGGTCACCGCGGTCGCAGAGGATGCGGGCGCAGAGGTCGTGCGCGCGGGCCAGCTCGGGATAGCGGTTGCTACCCGTGCGCGCCACCTTGTACGCGGCGTCGAGCTGGTTCCGGCGACGCAGCGCTTCGCCCAAGTCGAGGAAGACCAGGCTGTCCGGATCCGCGGCCAGCTCCGCGGTCATGCCGCGGATATCGTCAGACATCGCGACCTCTCAACGCGTCGCCGAGCGCCGCGGCCGCATCGCGGAGCTGGGCGACGGCCGCCGCGTGCGCTTCCTCCTCCGGGTCGCGACCGTCAGTACGCAGCCAGCGGTCCCAGCTCTCGATCGCATCGGCGTAGCGGCCCTGCGCCGCCTGGGCCATTCCAAGCATCCGGCGCGGCGCGGCCGACGTCGGATCCCGATGCAGCGCTTGCACCAGCGCGTCCTCCGCCTCCTCGTAGCGGCCGAGCTTGAGGAGCGTTCGTCCGAGGGCCACGTGCCCTGCCGGCCGCTCCGGGTCGGCCGCCACGAGATCCACGGCGGCGAGGCGGGCGCCCTCGAGGTCACCCTGCGCGAGGTGCTCTTCCACCCGCGCGGCCGCGGGCGCGGCGTGGTTCGATCCGGTCCGCTCGGCGGGCTGCGTGACCGGCTGGTCGAGTGCCACGACCCCCGCCGTGGTGAGGCCGTAGAGGGTCCGGGCCACGTCGAAGTCGGACCGGCCCAGTGTTTCGGAGATGTTCCGGATGTCGCGGACGCCATCCACCGCGGAAAGCACCTCCCACTCGAACGGAACGAGGTCGAGGGGTGCGGCATCGTCGGCGCCGGCCTGAAGCCGCGGAATCATTCCGAGATGGGGAACCTTGGTCTCGATCCGGGCCCACTCGTCGATGCGCCGCGCGGCCTCCATCATCAGCGCCTCGGTCGGGATGCTGACCGGAGCCTCGATGCCGGAGCGGTCGAGGACGCCTTCGACGAACGAAAAGTACCCTTCCGACCAGCTCATCAGCTCGAAGACGACTTCCTCGACCTGGGCACGGACGCAGCGGTCGAGCTCGCGCCGGCCGACGGCGTCGATCGCGATCAGGATCTCGCCCAGGCGCCGCCGGTCCCCGGCGGCCTGGAGCGCGCGGGCCCGGGCGAGGTCCTCCTCGCGCAGCTTGCCGGAGCGGAGCAGCAGCTCGCCCAGCACGTGCGGATTGCTGGTGATCTGCGCCGCGATCACCGCGCCGCGGTCGAAGTGAACCACGCCCGCGTTCTGCCGCAGCTCCGAGGTGACCCGCAGCACGCCCGTCTTCCGCCCCAGATCGAGCAGCTGGAAGACGTCATGGATATTCAGCTCCTTGAGCGGTCCCTCGATCGCCATGAGCCTATCCCGCCGCGGTCGCGAAGATGTGTTGGAGGTCGCGGGCCGAGCGGGCCCGGTTCCGGGCCTCGGTCGCGAGGGCGCTCGCCGGATCGAGCTGGATCACCCGTTCCCAGTCGGCCACGGCGTCCCCGAACCGTCGCTGCCGCGCCCGGGCGACGCCACGATGGAAGAGCGCGGGACGGTGCTCCGGATCGAACCGCAGGACCCGTTCGAGCGCCTCGAGCGCTTCGGGCGTGCGCCCGTCGTCGAGCAGCACGCGACCGAGGACCGCAAGGGCCTCCAGCTCGTAGGGGTCGGTTTCCAGAATCACGATGAGCAGGTTCACGGCGGCGCCGGCCGACTCGGTGCGCTGTACCAGGCTCGCGAGCGCGAGCGCGGCCGTCGTGAACGTCGGCAGCACCTCGAGCGCGCGCTCGTAGGCGTTGCGCGCGGCATCGAGCCGGGCCTGCTCTTCCTCCAGCTGGCCCAGCTCGTACCAGACCTGCGCCATGGATCCATCGAGGCGAAGCGCTTCCCGATAGGCCTCCTGCGCCGCGTTGCGGTCGCCGAGGCGAGCCGCGATGCGGGCCTGCAGATGCAGGAGATCGGCGCGGCCGGGCGCCAGCGCCTGGGCGGCCCGGGCCGAGTCCAGCGCGCCGACCGCGTCGCCCACGTCGAGGCGCACCCGGGCGCGGAGCACATGGGCCTCCACCACGTTGGCCGCGCGCCGGGCGAACGCCTCCGCCAAGGGGGCGGCTTCGGTGGTGCGGCCGAGGGCGATCAGCGCCCGGATCTCACCGGCAGCCGCGTCGCCATTCTCGCCATCGAGCGCGCGGGCCTCGCGGTACCGCTCCAGGGCCTCGCCATGCAGCCCGCGCCGCGCGAAAAGGTCGCCCAGGAGCGCGGTGGCCGCCGCGGGCGCCGCGCCGCGCGCCCGCGCCCGGCTCAGCTCCGCCGCCGCGCGCTCGAGCATCCCCTTGCTGATGTAGTCACGGGCGAGGGCGAGCGGATCGGCGGTCGGCGCGGGCTTGGCGGGCTGCTCCGCCGCGGGCGTCAGCTCGTGGAAGAGCCGGTCCAGCGTCGAGGGGTCGAAGGCAAATTCGGTCCCGAGGTCACCGCCGGCCACATCCGCGGCAAGATCGGGAGCCACGGCGATCGTGGGATCCTCGAACTGGAGATCGATCGTGAGCGCGTACTTCTGCGGCACGTAGAACGGATCGAGCTCGAGGGCACGCTTGGTCGCCCGCAAGGCGCCGTCGAAGTCGCCGAGCTGGCTCAGCGAGAAGCTGAGGTTATAGTGCGCGGCCGCGAATCCGGCATCCGCCTCCACCGCGCGGCTCAGCGCGGTGCGGGCTTCACCCCAGCGCTTCAGCTCCATGAGGACGAGCCCGACGCCGTTCCACGCGGCGGCGCTCTGGGGCGTTTGGGCCAGCGCCTCGCGGTACGCCTCCAGGGCAGGCTCGAGCCGGCGGCGCTGGAGGTGGAGCAGTCCGAGATTGAGCCGGGCCGCCGGCGGCGCGCCGGGCGACGCGAGCGCGCGCTGCAACGCGTCCGCCGCCTCGTCCACCTGACCCTGGTGCGCGTGCAGCACGCCGAGATTGTTCCAGGCGAGTCCGTAGCCGGGGTCCAGCGTCACGGCCCGCTGGTATGACTCCGCCGCCGAATCGCGCCACCCGGACTGGTGCAGCGTCACGCCGCGCTCGTTCCACAGCTTCGGCGAGTCGGCGTAGTCCCGCACCAGCGAATCGTACAGCTCGAGCGCGGCGGGGAGATCACGGCGGAGCAGATGAACCTCCGCCATTGCCTGCAGATTGAGCCGGCGGTCTTCGCCGGCGTCGAGTCCCATCCGGTATTCGCGCAGCGCTTCGGCGTAGTAACCGCGCTGGCGGAACGCGAGGCCCAGGTTGAAGTGGGCCAGCACCCCGCCCTCGACGATCCGGGGGCGCATCGTGTCCCGGACGGCCGCCCGCTCCTGCTCGCCCCGCGCGGCCACGCGCTCGAGCGCGAGGTTCGCCTGCGCCCGCGCGAATGTCGGATTCAGGGCGATCGCGCGCTTGGTGGCGGCGCGCGCCTCCTCCTGCTTGCCCAGGTCCCCATACAGGAACGCGAGGAGGTAGTTGGCTTCGGCGTTATCGGGATTGCGCTCGGTAGCCGCCTGGAGCGCCAGGAGAGCCTGATCGTTGAGGCCGCGGTTGTAGAGGGTCTCACCGAGATGGAAGAGCGCGACCGAGCTTTGGGCGTCCCGCTCGCAGGCGAGCGCGAACCACTCGGTCGCCACCTCCAGCCGGCCGCGGGCTCGCTCGGCGAGCCCGACCTGGATCAGCGCGCCGGGGTCGTTCGGATGCCAGGCGAGGAGGGTCTCGAACTCCGACGCCGCTTCGCCGTGGTGGCCCAGCGCGGCGTAGGCGCGGCCCAGCTCCCAGCGCGCGTCACGGTCGCCCGGCGTGCGCCGGAGCTTCTCCCGCAGCTCGGCCACCACCTGGTCGTAGTGCCCGCTCGCCCGGTAGGCGATCTCGAGATTGGCGCGGGCCACGTCCATCCGCGGATCCAGCTCGAGCGCCTGGGCGAACTGCTCGATGGCCTCGGTGACGAGGCCCTTCTGCCAGTAGAGGACACCGAGATTGTTGTGGGCGCCCGCATCCGCGGCATCGATGCGACGGGCGAACGACCGGAGCACGTCCCGCTCGCGCTCCGACAGCACGGCGGAAGACATGGTTCAGGACAGACGGATGGCGTCGAAGATGGCCCGGAGGGAGGGCATATCGGGGAGGAGGAGGAAATGCCCCCGCAGCGGCTCCGTCGCTCCCTCGACCCGAAACGCGGTCTCGACGCAGAAGACGTAGTCGCGGTCGTGCCCGAAGTTGAGATAGGCCGTCGTAAGGATGGCCGCGCTCAGATCGATGACCAGGCTCGGCACGGACGGCACCAGCATCATGCCCATGAAATCGCTCAGGGCGTTCATGTAGGCGCTCGCGAGGATGTTGCCCGCCTCCTTGAGGCCGGACTGCTCCATGGGCGTGAAGTCGCCCGTGGTGCCGGGGCTCCGCCGGAACAGGATGTCGCAGAGCGCCCTGGCGGACGGCTCGGGGAACAGCACCAGGGTGCGGCCGGTCAGGTCGCCCATCATGTGCATCAGCACGGCGGCAATGACCTCGTCCGGGCGGCCGAGCAGCTCGGGGACCTCCTCCAGCGGCCGGATGTTCACCTCCGGCACGGCGATCATGATCGTCCGGCTGGTGAGCTGGGACAGAGCCGTGGCCGCGTGGCCGGCGCCGATGTTCGCGACCTCCTTCAGCGCGTCGAGCTGCAGCTCCTTGAGATCCCGCACGTCTTCCATCCTCCCCCCTACACCAGTGCGGCCGCGTCGAGGATCAGAGCCGGCGCACCATCGGCGAGGATGGTCGCCCCACCCAGGTACGGCGGCATTCCGCGCGGTGCGTCGAACGGCTCGATCACGATGTCCTGCTGCCCCAGCAAGGCGTCCACCACGAGCGCGGCACGGCGCTCGCCCACCTCCAGAATGATCGTCGGCCGGCGAGCCGGCTCCTGCCCCGTACGCGCGGCCACGAGATCGCGCAGATGCACCGTGGGGATCACCCGATCACGCACGAGCAACGCCTCCCGGCTCCGGAGCGCGGTCACCGCCCGGGCGTCGAACTCGACGGTCTCGGCGACGTAGACCAGCGGCACGGCATAACGCTCCTCGCCCGCCTGCGCCAGCAGCGCGCGCACGATTGCCAGCGTGAGCGGCACGCGCAACGTGAAGGTGGTGCCCACGCCCCGCTCGGTCTGCACCTCGAGACTGCCGCCCAGCGCGCGGGCCCGCGCCAGCGCCACCTCGACCCCCACACCCCGGCCCGACACTCCGCTCACCTGGACCGCGGTGCTGAACCCCGGCCGTGCGAGCACGCGGAGCAGGAGGTCGTCGGTCAGGAGGTCGACGCCGGCCTCCGCGAGACCTTCGCGCTTGGCCTTGGCGAGGATGGCGGCCCGATCGATGCCCCGCCCGTCGTCGGACACACGAATGGCGACGCTGCGTCGCTCGCGCACCGCGGAGACCAGAATCCGCCCCTCGGGCGGCTTGCCCGCGGCAACCCGCTCGTCCGCCGGCTCGAGCCCGTGGTCGGCCGCGTTGCGAATCAGGTGCAGCAGCGGATCGCCCAGCTCGTCGAGGATGGCCCGGTCCAGCTCGATGTCGCCGCCCTCGGCCTCGAAGCGGATCTGCTTGCCCAGGTCGCGCGCGAGATCGCGCACGAGGCGGGGGAACCGCTCGAAGACCTCGCCCACCGGCGTCATCCGAACGGCGACCACTTCGGTCTGGAGCTCGGAGACCAGACGCGACACCAGGCCGGCCAGCTCGGCCAGCTCCGAGCCGTCGCCCCGCACCAGCTCCACCATGCGGTTTCGCGCGACGACCAGCTCGCCGACCTGCTTCATCATGGCGTCCAGCCGCCGGAGATCCACCCGGATCTGCCGCCCCACGGCCACCGGGCCGTCGGCCTCGATGACGACGTCGGCGTCGAACGCGACCGCCGCCACCTCGCCGGCGGACCGGATCGCGGCTTCAATGCGGGAGACGGGAGCATCGGTGCTCACCTGGAAGACAAACCGCCCGTCGAAGTCCTCCCGCTCGAACTGCGCGGCCGCGGGCTTGACGCTCGTGACCGGACCGAGCGCCTCGGCGCGCCGGAGCGCCAGCATGGCGCGCGCCCCGCGCATCGATGCCGCGGAGCGGATGGTGACACCGACCACCCGCGTGCGGGGTCCCTTGCGGGCCGTCGGTTTGGCCGGTGCCGCCGACGCGCGCGCCGGCGCGGCCGCGGGACTCGCAAGGCGCCCGCCCGCGTCGTCGAGCGCCAGGAGCAGGCCCGCGGCCGGCTCGTCCTTGCCCGCCGCCGCTCCCGCGATCGCCTTCTCCAGCGCGTCCACGCTCTGGAAGAAGAGCTGGATCAGATCCGGCGTGGCCGCCCGCCCCGCGCGGATCGCGGCGAGCACGTTCTCCACCCGGTGTGCCAGGTCGGCGACCGCGCCGTAGCCCATGGTCGCGGCCATGCCCTTGATGTTGTGGATGGCGCGGAAGAAGCCGTTGACCGGCGCCGAGGCCGCAGGGTCGCGCTCCCACTCCAGCAGCAGCTGGTTGCAGGTGCCGAGATGCTCCCGGCTCTCGGCAAGAAACAGCGCGAGATACTTCGGGTCGGCCATGGACGCCTCTAGCCCAGGACGCGCTGGACCGCTTCGAGCACGCGGGAGGGCTGGAACGGCTTGACGACGAAATCCTTGGCGCCGGCCTGGATGGCCTCGACGACGAGCGCCTGCTGGCCCATGGCGCTGCACATGAGGATCTTCGCGTCGGGATCCTGCTTGCAGATCTCGCGCACGGCCTCGATGCCGCCCATGTCGGGCATCACGATGTCCATGGTGACCAGATCCGGCTTGAGCTCGCGATACTTCTGGACCGCCTGGAGTCCCGACTCCGCCTCGCCCACGATCTCGAAGCCGGCTTGGTTCAGAATGTCGCTGATCATGGTGCGCATGAAGATCGCGTCATCGCAGACGAGGACCGTATGACTCACTGCCCACCTCCGAGCGGTTCCGGATTGGCGCCGGCCATTGGAGCCAGCAGCGCATCGATGTCCAGCAGGATGAAGTGTCGGTCGTCCCGGGTGGCGACGGCGCGAACGAGCGCCGGATCCACACCGGGCAACTCTTCGCGGGGCGACACAGAGCCGGGCGGGAACTCAACGAAGTCGAGCACCTGGCTGACGACGAGTCCGAAGCGCCGGCCCGCGAAGTCGAGCACCAGGATGGCGCCCTCGTCTTCCGGGCGCATCGGTCGGCCGAGCAGCGCGTGGCCGTCCACTACCGTCAACAGCCCGCCGCGCACGTTCACCAGACCCTCCACGGCAAATGGCACGCCGGGAATGCGGGTGGCGGGAAGCCGGGCCAGCACCTCGCGGATGCGGGCCGCCGGGACTGCGCAGATCAGGTCGCCGACCCGAAAAACCACGGCCGGCAGGGCGTCGGCTTCACTCATGTCTATCGAAGAACTGAAGATAGGCGAGGGGGTCCGGGCGAGCAACGAGGTCCGCGCCGCCCGCAAGCACGAGCGCCGGCCGGAGGTCCGCGGGCCACTCCGACCGAAGCTCCAGCGGGCTCCCGGACACGGGGTGGCGAAACGCCAGCCAGGCGGCGTGTAGTGCCTGCCTCGGCGTGGCCCGCTCCAGCGCGTCGGCGGAGCCCCGAGCCGACCCCGAAATCCGCCGGCTCCCCCCGCCCGCGTACACCGGATCGCCCACGACGGGGTGACCCACGTGCTCCAGATGCACCCGAATCTGATGGGTGCGGCCGGTGTGCAGCTCGATCCGAAGGAGGTCGACGCTCGCGAAGCGCGCAACCACGTATGCATCGGTGCGGGCCTGGCGCCCGTCCGGGATGATCGCCATGCGTTTGCGATCGCGCGGGTGCCGCGCGAGCGGCTCGCTGATCACGGTGGGACTGTCGCCGAGGTGCCCCCACGCAAGGGCCGCGTAGGCGCGGTGCACCCTGCGCGCCGCGAGCATGTGCCCGAGGCGCCGGTGGGCGACGTCGGTCTTGGCCACGATCATGAGCCCCGAGGTGTCGCGGTCGAGCCGGTGCACGATGCCCGGCCGCCCCTCGGCGCCGCCGGCCAGCGTCGTGCCCCGTGCCACCAGCGCGTTCACGAGTGTGTCGTCCCAGTGTCCCGGCGCCGGATGGACAACCAGGCCCGCCGGCTTGTCGATGACGGCGAGATCGTCATCCTCCCAGACGACAGCGAGCGGGATCTGCGCCGGGCGGAGCTGGCGCGGCGGCTCGGCGTCGGGAAAACTCACCGCGACCCGGTCGCCGCGGACGAGCGTACGCGACGCGCGGGCAACGGCCTGGTTCACGTCGACGGCACGACCGGCGACGAGGCGTGCGGCCTGGGTGCGGGAGAGCTGAAGCTGGTCGGCGAGGAAGCGGTCGAGGCGCTCGGTGCGCTCGGCGACAACGGAGAACTCGAGATCGGGCGGAGCGGCGCGGCCGCCCGTCCGCCCGGGCGTCATGCCGCCGGAGCGGACTCGGCGCGCGCGCGGCGGTGGTCTTCCCGCCAGAGCGCGATGGCGAGCGCGATGCCGCCGCAGCTCACGGCGATGTCCGCCACGTTGAACGTCGGCCACCGGAGGGAGCCGACGCCGACATCGAGGAAGTCCACGACTCCGCGGCTGCTGCGGATCCGATCGATGAGGTTGCCGGCGGCGCCGCCGGCGACAAGGCCCAAGGCGAGCTGACGGAAACGGTCGCCGATTGAGGTCTGAACGGACATCCGATTCAAGACCAGCACGGCCACGACGGCCACGCCGAAGAATACCCAGCGCGAGTAGGGACCGACGTGGAGCCCGAACGCGGCGCCCCGGTTGTAGACCAGGCGGAGCTGGAACCAGTCGCCGATCACCGGAATGCCGGGCGTGAGCAGCAGGGTGGCCTCGGCTGCCAGCTTGGTCGCGAGATCGAGCACCACGACCAGCACCGCCGCCCCCCAGAAGATCCGCCGGTCAGCGCCGCTTACCATCCTCTTCCTTTTCCTTGCAGGTGATGCAGAGGCGCGCGTGCGGCAGGGCGTCCAGCCGCTCGAAGGTGATCTCGGTGCCGCAGGTATGACAGTGCCCGAACTTGTCGGGCGTCTTGTAGAGGCGCCCGAGCGCTTCGTTCACGTGCCACAGATAGCGGCCTTCCTGCGAAGCGAAGAGGAACTGCTTCTCCCGCTCCATGGCGTCTGTGCCCTGGTCGGCCATGTGGAAGGAGTAGGACGACAGGTCGCCGTCCGAGGACTGCAACGAGGCGTTGAACGACTCGTCGTAGTAGCCCAGCTCCTTCATGACACGCGCCCGCTCTTCGAGCAAGCGCTTCTCCAGGTGGGACAACTGCTTCTTGTTCATGCGGACGTTCCGTTCAGTTGGGGTCATACGGATGACGGGTCCTGGTACCGTCGTACGCCAAGAACCACTCTCAAGCCGTCGATCTCGAGCGCCTGCTCCAGATCGGGGGCGACGGCCCGGGCGCCCAGCTCCAGGCACCGCGCAAGCGTCTCCGCCTCGATGAAGGCGACGTGCGGCCGGAGGGCGTCTCCCACCCGGTCGCCGTCGATCCAGAGATGGATGCGTGTGGTGTATTCATAGCCCGCTTCCTTGCGCAGGCGCTGCACCCGGTTGATCACCTCGCGGGCGAAGCCTTCGCTCTTGAGCGCGTCGTCGATCACCGGATCCAGCGCGACGACGTACGGCCCGTCGGTCTTCACGATCCAGTCGCTGGTGACCTCGCGCTCGATGGTCAAGTCGTCGGGCAGATAGGTGATCGTCTCGCCGTCCAGCTCCAGGGAGAGGCTTTCTCCCGTCTCGAGCGCGCGGAGCTGCGCCTGACCGAGCTGTCCCGCGGCCGCGGCCACATCCGGCGTGCGCTTGCCGAACCGCTTGCCCAGGGACCGGAAGTTGGGGCGGGCCCGAAGCCGCACCAGATCGGTGTCCGAGCTCACGACCTCGACCGCCTTCACGTTCACCTCGAGGCGGAGCAGCTCCAGCAGCTGGTCGAAGGCCGGCCCGCGAACCGCGGCCGGCACCGCGATGCGCATCCGCTGGAGCGGCTGCCGGACCCGGATGTTCGCGTCGTCGCGCGCGGCCCGCGCGAGCGAGGCCAGCCGCCGGATCGCGTCCATCGCCAGCTCGAGCGCGGACTCGCGCCGCCCCTGAGCCACCGGAAACCGGGCGAGGTGCACCGAGGTTCCCGCGAGGGCCCGGTGCAGCCAGTCGGTCACGAAGGGCGCGGCCGGCGCCAGCAGCCGGGCGACCGTGGCCAGCGCTTCGTGCAGCGTCGCCACGGCGGCGGGGTCCGCCTCGCGATCCGGCGCCCAGAACCGTGAGCGGGAGAGGCGGACGTACCAGTTCGACAAGTCGTCGACGACGAAGTCCATGACCGCTCGCGTGCCCGCGGTGACGTCGTACCCGCCCCAATGCGCCCGGACCGCCTCGACCGTCGCATCCAGCCGGCTCAGGAGCCACCGGTCCATCTGGCTCCGCTGCCCCGCCGCCGGCGCCTGGTCCGGCCGCCAGGCACCGGCGTACAGGGAGAAGAACCCGTAGGTGTTCCGGAGCGTGTTGAAGAACCCGCCCGCGACCTCGGGGATGGTGCGCCGGTCGAACCGCTTGGGCAGCCAGACCTGGCTGGAGGCGAGAAGGTACACCCGGATCGTATCAGCCCCGAATTCCCGGATCATCTCCCACGGGTCCACCACGTTGCCGCGGCTCTTCGACATCTTCTGGCCTTCGGGGTCCAGCACCAGCTCGTTCACGATCACGTGCTCGTAGGCCGTCTGCTCGAACGCCGTGGTGGCGATGGCCAGCAGACTGTAGAACCAGCCCCGGGTCTGGTCCACGCCCTCGCAGATGAAGTCGGCCGGGAAGTGCGCCCGGAACTCCGCCTCGTGCTCGAACGGATAGTGCCACTGCGCGTACGGCATCGCCCCGGAATCGAACCAGGTGTCGATCACCTCGGGCGTGCGGCGCATGAGGCCACCGCAATGACAGGCCCAGACGTACTCGTCGATGAACGGCTTGTGCGGATCGAAGCTGGGGGGAATCGGCTTGCCCCACCGCTCGGCGAGATGCTTGAAGTCGCCGATCACCTCGACGTGCGCCGGGTCGCCGTCGCACATCCAGACGGGGAGCGGCGTGCCCCAATACCGGTCGCGGGAGAGCGCCCAATCCACGTTGTTGGCGAGCCACTCGCCGAAGCGCCCGGCGCCGACCTCCGGTGGATGCCAGTCCACCTTGGCGTTGAGCGCCAGCATGCGGTCTTTCACCGCCGACGTGCGCACGAACCAGGAATCGCGCGCGTAGTAGATGAGCGGGCTCTGGCAGCGCCAGCAGTGCGGGTACGTGTGGGTGTACGGCTGCGACAGATGCCAGCGGCCCTCCTGCTTGAGCCGCTGGATGATGAGGTCGTTGGTCTCCCGCGCGGTGACGAGCTTGCCTTCGATCTCGGGCCAGGTGGTGCCGACGAACGTCCCGTCGGCCGCGACCGGCCGCACCAGCGCGAGTCCGTGTTCCTGTCCGATGGCGAAGTCGTCCGCGCCGAACGCGGGCGCCATGTGCACCAGGCCCGATCCGTCGTCCGCCGTGACGAAATCACCGGCCACGACGACGTGCGACACCCGGTCGGCGGGAAGCGGAACCACCTCGAGCGGCCGCCGGTAGCGGAGGCCGACCAGCTCGTGGCCCTTGAACGTCCGGAGCGGCGTGATGGCCCGGAACGGAACCGGCGACTTGCGCGCCCGCGCGGACTGGCGGCCGGTGCCGACGCCGCCCGCCCCCGGCGCGATCTCCTCCAGGCCGCTGGGCAGGTCGGCCCGCGCAGTGGCAAGGATGATGGTCCGGCCGTCGACCGGGTACTCGGCGTACTCCAGCTCGGGCTGCACAGCCACGGCCACGTTGGCGAGGAGGGTCCACGGCGTCGTGGTCCAGATCAGCAGCTGGCGGCTGGGATCGTCCTCGAGCGGGAAGGTGACGTACACCGAGTTGGTCGTCACCTGCTCGTAGCCGAGCGCCAGCTCGTGGCTCGACAGCACGGTCCCGCAGCGGGGGCAGTAGGGCAGCACGCGGTGGCCGCGGTAGAGCAGCCCCTTCTCGTGCAACCGGCGCAGCAGCCACCAGACGGTCTCGATGTACTCGTTGCTGCAGGTGATGTACGGATGCTCGTAGTCGAGCCAGTACCCGATCCGGTCCGACAACCCCTCCCATTCCGCCTGGTACTTGAAGACGCTCTTCCGCGCGCGGGCGTTGAACTCGGCCACGCCGAACTTCTCGATGTCCTTCTTGCCGTTGATCCCCAGCTCGCGCTCGACTTCGATTTCCACCGGGAGGCCGTGCGTATCCCACCCCGCGATCCGGGTCACCGACTTCCCCTGCATCGCGTGGAAACGGCAGATCAGGTCCTTGATCGTGCGGGCGAAGACGTGGTGGATCCCGGGGCGGCCGTTGGCCGTGGGCGGGCCCTCGTAGAACACGTAGGGCGGCCCGTCCTGCGCCGCCTCGAGGGTCCGCTGGAACAGGCGCTCCTGCTTCCAGAGCTCGAGCTGTGCCTGCTCCAGCTGGTCGGCGGACAAATCGGGCCACGCAACGAACGGCATTTGCTACATCCGCTCCACGACGCGCCGGACGAGGCGGGTGAGCGACGGCTCCGCGCGCCGCGCGGTTTCGATGATGCGCCCGATGTCCGCCGGCTCGAGCGCATCAGGCAGACACTGGTCGGTGATGATGGAGATCCCCAGCACCCGCATGCCTTCGTGGTTGGCGACGATCACTTCCGGCACGGTCGACATGCCCACGACGTCGGCGCCGATCGCGCGGAGCATGCGGTACTCCGCCCGCGTCTCCAGGTTCGGACCCGCCACCGCCACGTACGTGCCCTCGCGCAGGGTGATGCCCAGCTCGCGCCCCGCCTCGCGCGCGACGGCCCGCAGCTCCGGCGAGTAGGGCGCGGACATGTCGGGAAATCTCGGCCCCAATCGCTCGTCGTTGGGCCCGACCAGCGGGTTGTCGCCCAGGAGGTTGATGTGATCCGCCAGCAGCACCAGATCGCCCGCGTCCCAGAGCGGATGCATGCCGCCGCAGGCGTTGGACACGATGAGGGTGGCGGCACCGAGCGCGTGAAGGACCCGTACCGGGAAGGTCACCTGCGCGAGCGAGTAGCCCTCGTACCGGTGGAACCGCCCCTGCATCGCCACGACCGGCTTGCCGCCGAGCCGCCCCAGCAGCAGGCGGCCCGCGTGGGATTCGACGGTCGAGAGGGGGAAACGCGGGATCGTCTCGTAGGGAACCTCCGCCTCCACCGCGATCTCCTCGGCCAGCCCGCCCAGCCCCGTGCCCAGGATGATCCCCACCGCCGGCGCGAGCGCCGAGCGCGAGCGGACCACGTCCGCGGCGCGCTGGATGTCGTCGTAGAGCGTCGTCGTCGTCGCGGTCAATGCGTCTCCCCGGCCCCCACCTCGATCTCCGACGGCGCCGGTGGCCGGCTCGGCACGATGGTCCGCGCCGCGGCCTGCAGCCCGTCGACTTCGGCGAGCTGGCGCTCGAGCAGCAGCCGGAAGCTCGCGACGTACGCGTTGAACTGCCGGATGGCGTCCTCGGTCCGTTCTCGCACCAGCTGCTCGTCGAGCTTGGCCCGGTCGACCAGCTTGGCTCCCTCCGCCCGCGCCTCCCGCACGACGATGGCCGCCTCTTGCTCCGCCTGCGTGCGCGTGTCGGCGCGCAGCTGCTGGGCGGCGACCAGTGCCTCGTTCAGCGCGCGCTCCCGCTCGCGGTAGGCGCGGAGCTGGTCCTGCGCGCTCTTGAGGCGCTCCTCCGCCTGGATGCGAGCCCGGGTGAGCCGATCGATTTCCTCGGCGAGCCGCAGCTTGAACTCGTCCACCTGCCCGCGATCGTAGCCCCGGACGGCGCGCGCGAAATCCTGCGTCCGCACGTCCTGGGGTGTGAGTTGGAAAGCGTCGTCGCTCATGCCCGTTCCCCGAAGAGCAAGGTTCCCAGCCGCACGATGGTCGCTCCTTCTTCCACGGCCACCGGGAAGTCGCCTGACATTCCCATGGAAAGGTCCGGCAGCGAGTGCCCTGCCGACTCCGCCTGGTCCCGCAGAGTGCGGAGGAGCCGGAACGCGCGCCGCTGTTCGGTCGCGTCATCCGTGAGCGCCGCCATGGCCATCAGCCCCCGAACGCTCAGCTGCGCCAGCGGGCGGAGCCCGTCGAGCAGGCCGGCCAGCGCCTCGGGCTCCACCCCGCCCTTCTGAGCCTCACCCGAGCAGTTGACCTGCACCAAAATCGCCTGGGGGTGACCCGGAGCGCCTCGGCGCGCCAGCTCCTGCGCCAGGTCCAGCCGGTCTACCGAATGGATGAGCGCGAAGCGGCCGACGGCGTGACGGGCCTTATTCCGCTGGAGCCCCCCGATCAGGTGCCACTCGACGCCGACGTCCGGCAGCTGGTCCTGCTTGGCGAGCGCCTCCTGCACGCGGTTCTCGCCGACCGCCGTGATGCCGGCAGCCACCGCGGCGCGGACCGCGTCGGGACCGTGGGTCTTGGTCACCGCCACGATGGTCACCGGATGGCGCCATCCCCCGAGCGCCTGGTGCCGGTCGATCACCTCACGTGCGTGGGCGAGCCGGGCCGGAAGCTCCGGGAACGTCATAACCTTCAAATCTACGCGGGGATGCCGGGCAACTGTAGGGCCGACCCTGACGGTCGCCGGGACGCGGCAGTCGCGCTCCGAACTAGCGCGGCGCCGGCGCGGCGAGCAGCTCGCGGACTCGCTCGGGCGTGAGCCCCTGCTCCAGGCTGCCCAGCCGGGCGACTGAAATGGCGGAGGTCTCCTCGGAGACCACGAACACGATGGCGTCGGTCTCCTCCGAGAGACCGATTGCCGCGCGGTGCCGGGTGCCAAGCGCCTTGCTGGGCGGGGCATGCTGGGTGAGGGGGAGGATGCACCCGGCCCCGATGATCTGGTCGCCGCGAACCACGATCGCGCCGT
This sequence comes from Gemmatimonadales bacterium, assembly GCA_036560625.1. Classification (GTDB taxonomy): domain Bacteria; phylum Gemmatimonadota; class Gemmatimonadetes; order Gemmatimonadales; family GWC2-71-9; genus DASQPE01. Next base: position 759 of record DATBQV010000387.1, on the reverse strand, counting down.
CATGCAACGGCGAATAGGGACTGAAGATCGTCGCGACGAGGTCGGCGGAGAGACTCGCCTGCAGCCGGGTGCCGGAGTCCAGGTACTCCTCGAGCGCCACCTCCCGCTCGACCGCGATGATGGCGCCGGTGGCGCTCTGGCTGAGCCGGTCGACCGCTTCGCTGACCTGCTCCGCGACCACCGACGCCGCGCGCCCGCTGAAGACCGTAAACGGCCGAGTCTGCCCCAACCGGGCCAGGGCGTAGCGCAGCTCGGGCTGGAACACGACCAGCGCCGCGAACGCACCGTAGGTGAAGACCACGCCCAGGAGGTACGTGATCATCGACAGCTTGAGCAGAAACGCGGCGACGTAGATGACGGCGAGGGCGAGGACGCCGAAGAGGATCTGGAGCGCGCGGGTGCCGGCCAGGAACTTGAGGACCTTGTACAGCACCGCCGCGACGATGAGGATCTCGAGCAGGTCCCGCCATGAGGGCATGCTGATCGGGATCTGGTCGAGCGACACTAGGGGCCTCCGATAGCCTGGGCGATGGCGAGGGCCTCACGGGCGGCGCCCACGTCGTGCACCCGGAACAGCCGGGCCCCGCGCTCCCAGGCGAGGGCGCACACCGTGGCGCTGGCCCGGTCGCGCTCGGACGGCTCGAGCCCGGTAATCGTTCCCACGAACCGCTTCCGCGACGGCCCCACGAGAATCGCGCGGCCGAGCGAGCCGAGGACGCCGAGCCGATCGCAGACCAACATATTCTGCTCCGGCGTCTT
>DATBQV010000386.1:0-12096 GCA_036560625.1 Gemmatimonadales bacterium | reverse complement strand
CCCCAGCTCAGCAGTCCATAGAGGCGCGTGCCCCGCAGAAGCTGGAAGCCGGTGTCCTCGAGCCGGGCCCCGCGCACGTTCCGGTCGTAGGCGGCTCGCACTCCCGCGAGCGCCACGAGGGTGGTGCCGATCAGGGTAAGGAGCCGGACGCCGCTCACGCCGGACTGGCCCAGCACGGGGCCGAGGAGCTGAGCAGCCCGGCCGGGGCTCCCGTCGAACACGGCGTCGCGCCAGTCGAAGACGGTCTCTCCATACCTCACGCCGACGAGCTGCGCCACTCTGTCCGCGGTGATCGGGGAGCCGTCGGACGACGAGGCCAGCTTCTCCAGCTCCGAGGCGAGCGGGCCCAGGCTGGTGCCGACCGCCCGAACGAGATGCTCGGCTGCCTCAGCCTCGACGGCGACGCCGAGGCCCTTGGCCCGGTGCAGCACCCAACGGGCCGAGCGGTCGGGCGTGAGCGGCTCGCACTCGACTGCGACGGCCAGGCGCGCGAGGTCCTTGTCTTCCTTGTCGTCTCCCGCGCTCTGCACGAGCAGCAGCACGGTGTCGGCCGACGGCTTCTCGAGGTACTGCACGGCGACGCCTCGGGCTTTCGTTTTCCGCTTCCAGGCTTCCACTTCGCGGACCACGATCACGCGCCGCTCGGCCATCATCGGCGGCGTGCGGCAGAGCGAGTACAGCTCTTCCGGATCGAGCTGAGCCGCCGAACGCTGATCCAGGTTGAAGTCGCGAAGCCCCGGGTCAAGCGCGCGATCCAGGACTGCGCGGATCGCCTCGTCCTTGAGGAGGTCCTCGGGGCCGTGGAGGTAGTAGGCAGGCGCAACCTCGCCCCGCCGGAGCGCGCGGAGCAGCGTATCGAACGTCTGGGACGGCATTCAGGGAATTCTAGAACGTGCGGGCCCCGCGTGCGACCCGGAGGCCTGCACCGCCTCGCCCGCCAGATGTCGCTCGTAGAGGCCCAGGACGTGCGCGCGGCGAACCAGACCCAGGAAGCGGCCGGCGGCGTCGACCACGGGGACCGAGTCCGTCCCCCGTACGCCCATGCGGCGGACCGCCTCCAGGAGCGAGTCGGCCGGGGTTACCGCCTCCACCGGCTCGGCGAGGTCTTCCGCTACCAGGGTGGCGATCAGCTCCCGGTGCTCGGCGGCTACGCGACCGAGATCGGCAACCGCGATCAGGCCGGTCAGGCTCCGATCGGGACCGAGCACCGGGAGATCGACCGCGTCCCCACGGGCCAGGCGGGTGATCAGATCCGCCACGGGAAGCGCGCCGGGGATCGTTTCCGCGGAGGGATCGTATGCGTCCGCCACGGTGAGGCCGGCGAGGACGCTCTTGTCGGTGCCGTGCTCGAGCCGCTCGCCTCGGCGCCGGAGCCAGCCGCTGTAGAGCGTGTCGGGCTCGAGGCGCCGGGCCACGATGTGCGCGATCACGGTCGTCAACATGAGCGGCAGAACGATCGCGTAGTCGTTGGTCATCTCGAAGACGAGCAGGATGCCGGTGATGGGTGCCCCGGTCGCCGCGGCAACCAGGGCGCCCATCCCGACCAGCGCGTACGCCTCCGGCCGGATGGGCAGCTCCGGCAGCAGCCGGGCGAGCCCGACACCAAACGCGCCGCCGGTGGCGGCACCGATATAGAGCGACGGCGTAAACAGCCCGCCTGAGCCTCCGGCATTGAGCGTTATCGACGTGGCGAGCATGCTGCCGAGCGCGAGGAGCGCGAGCGCGTGCCAGGGGACCAGGCCGAAGATTTCGAGATGCACGGCGAGGTGGCCGTTCCCGACGAGCAGGCCGTTCGACAGCAGCACAAGCCCGCCGACGGCGAGGCCGCCGGCCCACGGCAGCGCGGCGGCGGGCACCCGCAGTCGGCGCACCAGATCGCCGATGCCGAAGTAGGTCCGAATGAACGCCACGGCAACCAGCCCCGCCAGCAGTCCGAGCAGCGGATAGAACAGGACCAGCTCGCGTTGAAGCGCGTAGCCATACTCCGCCGGGATGGGGAACGCGGGATGGTTGCCGAGGAAGGCGCGTGAGACGACGGCGGCGACGACGCTGCTCACCACCACCGGCGGAAACGTGCTGGCCGCCAGCGAGCCGACGATCTCTTCCAGCGCGAAGAATGCCCCCGCCAGCGGGGCGTTGAACGCCGCCGAGATGCCGGCGCCCGTGCCGGCCGCCACGAGCACACGGACGCGGGACACATCGAAGCGGAACATGCGCCCGAGGAAGGAGCCGACCGTGGCGCCCAGCACCGCGACGGGGCCCTCGGCGCCCGCGGAGCCGCCGCTGCCGAGCGTCACCGCGCTGGCCACCGTCCGGGCGATCGCCGGGCGGACAGGGATGTGGCCGCCGCGCCGCGCCACCGCAGCCTGCACATCGGGGACGGTGAGTCCGTCGTTGCCAGGACTGAACCGGCGCATGATCCACCAGGCCACCGCAAAGCCGATCGCGGTGACTACCGGCCGATAAGCGATGAAGCCGACGTGCGGGAGGTGGTCGATCGGCCAGCGCCAGAACGCGTCGAACGCGAAGTCGATGAGCCGGTAGAACGCGACGACGCCGAGCCCGGCCACGCCGCCGATCGCCACGGCAAAGCCCAGGAGAATGGCATTCTCGCTGAGCCCCAGCCCGTTGAACCAGTCGGCGAATTGGCCCCACGCGCCTCCCACGGACAGGAGCGCCCGCTGCGTCACCCGACGGGGGTTGAGGAGGGAGTTGAAGGTGCGTCTCAGCGGCATGGACGGCGCTCGAGACTCAGCGCCGTCGCATGATGCACTCGACAAACATCAGCGTCACCAGCGTCTTCCCGTCGTCCACATCGCCCCGTTCGATGAGCCCGAGTACCCGCGACCACCGCATGCGCTCCACCTCAAGGAACTCGTCCGCCTCGCGGCGCTCCGTTCCGCGGCCGAGCCCGGTGGCGAGAAAGAGATGGATCCGCTCGTCGGTGAACCCCGGCGTCGTGTAGATCGTGGTCAGCCGGCGAAGCTCGCCGGCGGTGACACCGGCCTCCTCCTCCAGCTCGCGACGGGCGCAGGTCTCGGGCGCCTCACCCGGCTCCAGCCGTCCGGCCGGAATCTCCCAGACGTAGCGTTCCGCGGCGTGCCGGAACTGCCGGATCAGAAGGACTTCCGGGTCGGGGCCCAAAGGATCGTCGACGAACGGCACGACCGCCGCGGCGCCGGGGTGCCGGATCATCTCCAGCTCGCCGACCGATCCGTTGGGGAAGCGTACGGTATCGACATCCAGGTCGAGCACTCGACCGGAGTACACGCGGCGGGAAGACAGGAGTGCCATGAAGGCCGGTGAGAGGTGAGAAGTGAGAAGGTAGCCGTGCCGCTGGGGCTCAGAGGATGCTGCGCACCCAGGCGACCGGTACTTTGATCGCTTCGGCGGCCAGATACTCGAGCTCGAGCACCGGGTTATCGGAGATCGGGCTCGTCTCGGTCGGAGACGTGTACACCTTGAGTCCGGTCCGTCGAGCCTCGAGCCGGAGCCGCAGCATGTGGAACGGATCGCTGACGAGCAGGGCGGTATGACGGCCGGTGCTGGCGAACCATTCCGCGACCGCCGTCATCGAGGCCTCCGTCGAGCGACCCTGCGGCTGCATTACGACGGCGGAGTCCGGGATCCGCTGGGCCAGGAGCCAGCGCCGTGCTACGGTCGCCTCGCTCTCCTTGTCGCCCCGCCCGATTCCGCCGGTCACGAGAATGATAGGCGCCAGGCCGTCGCGGTAGAGCACCAGGGCGTGGTTCAGGCGGGCGCGCAGCACGGGTGACGGACGCCCGTTGTACTGTGCGGCACCCAGCACCACGATGGCGTCGGCCCGTCGGTGCTCATCCACCTGGGCCATCGCCAGCACACAGACGAAGGCGATGGTGTAGATCAGGCCGAACAGCAGCACCACGAGGCCGAGAACCCGCAGCGCGGCTCTCCGGCGCGGCCGTGGAGCGACGCCGCTAGAGGTCGAAGCTTTCGCCATGCCGTGGGATGACGACCTCGCGGACCCCTTCCTCGTGAAGAATGCCGGCCATGGCCTCGAGCGCCGGGCCTTCTCCGTGCACGGCGAACCCGCGCTTGATCGGCCCGCCCAGGCGGCGGATCCAGTCGCGAAGCTCCGAGCGATCGGCGTGGGCGGAGTATCCCCCGATGGTCACCACCTCGGCACGGCGCGGGTACTCCTGCCCAAACACCCTGATCACCTCGGCGCCCTCCTGGATCCGGCGACCCAGCGTGTCCGCCGCCTGGAAGCCCACGAACAGGATGCAGTTCCGATGGTCACCCGCGTGGTTGGCGAGATGATGCAGAATGCGACCAGACTCCGCCATGCCGGAGGCCGCGATAATGACCGCCGGCCCCGGCAGACCGTTGAGCCGCTTGGACTCGGCCACGTCGCGGACGTACCGGACCAGCGGGAAATCGAATACCGACGATCCGGTCTCGAGGAGCGGCTCGGTCGTGTCGAAGATTTCGGGGTGCAACCGGAAGACGTCCGTCACATCCACGGCCAGGGGGCTGTCGAGATAGATCGGAATTTCCGGGATCGTTTTCGCGCGCCACAGCACATGCAAGGCGTAGATCAGCTCCTGCGCCCGGCCGAGCGCGAACGCGGGTACGAGCACCTTGCCGCCACGCTCCGCGACGCGACGCACGACCTCGCCGAGGCGCTGCTCCGCGCCGGCTACCGACTCATGCTGACGGTCGGCGTAGGTCGATTCGACGATCAGCGTATCGATCGGACCTTCCGGCGGGCTCGGGTCGCGCACGATCGGGAGCCCTCTCCGCCCCACGTCGCCGGAGAAGACCACACGGTGAGGTGCGGGGTCGGCGACGCGCAGGTCGACGGAGGCCGATCCGAGAATGTGGCCGGCATCGGTGAATTCGACCGACAGGTGTTTGCGCAGATGCAGCAGCCGCCGGTACGGAAGACCGATGGCGAGATCCTGCACGGCCACCGCGTCGCGCAATCCGTACAGCGGCTCACACAACGGACCTGCCCGCCCGTGCTTGAGCAGAAACTCGAAGTCCTTTTCCTGCACGTGGGCCGCGTCCGCCAGCATCACGGCCGACAGGTCTCGGGTGGCCGGCGTCGCGTAAATCGGCCCGTGAAAGCCGTGATTCACCAGCAGCGGCAGCCGGCCGGAGTGATCGATGTGCGCGTGGCTCAGGACGATCGCGTCGACGCGCCGTGGATCGAGGGGGAGCGTCGCGTTCAGCTCGCGCGCCTCCGCCCGGTGACCCTGAAAGAGTCCGGCGTCCAGGAGCACGCGGGCTCCCGCGGCCTCGAGCAGGTGCATGGAGCCGGTGACCCGGCCCGCGGCGCCCCAAAAGGTGAGTCGGATGCCGGCCATCGCGGATCAGCGGGTGCCGAACAAGCGATCGCCGGCGTCGCCGAGGCCGGGAAGTATGAAACCCTTGGCGTTGAGGCCGCGGTCGAGCGCGGCGGCGAAGACGGGGACGTCCGGGTGGGCACGCTCCATGGCGCGGACGCCCTCCGGCGCCGCCACGAGGCAGAGAAAGCGGATGCGTCTGGCGCCGGCCTGCTTCAGCGCTTTCACGGCGGAGACCGCCGAGCCGCCGGTGGCGAGCATCGGGTCGAGCACGAAAAAATCGCGGGCCTCTTCGTCACCGGGGATCTTGAAGTAGTAATCGGTCGGCCGCAGCGTGGCTTCATCGCGCGCGAGCCCGATATGACCGACGCGCGCCGACGGGACCAGTTGCGCCACGCCGTCCACCATGCCGAGCCCGGCGCGCAGGATCGGCACCAGGGTGAGCTTCTTGCCGGCCACCTGCCGACCCATCATTCGCTCGAGCGGCGTTTCGATCTCGACCTGCTGCGTCGACAGGTCTTTCGTGACCTCGTACGCCATCAGCATCGCGATCTCGCTGACGAGCTGCTTGAAATCACGAGTGCTCGTTCGCTTGTCGCGAAGAAGTGTCAGCTTGTGCTGGATCAGAGGGTGGTTGAGGACGGTCAGATTGGGGTGATCGGCGCCGGGCGGCATGCCCCAATATGAGGTGAGAAGTGAGAGGTGAGAAGTGAGAGGGGCAGGGACCTCTTACCTTTTACCTCTCACCTCTCACCTCTCACCTCCAACGCCACTACCCGGCACACCGACTCGCCGGCGGCACAGACGCTCGCGCGAACCGTCCCCCGGACCGGTGAGCCGCTGGCCGCGACGACGGCAACCGGGGGGGCCGTGAAATAGGCGGAGTCGGGCGTGAGGAGAGGGGAGTCGAAGCGGACCAGTCCGCCGTCCGAGGACTCGAGCACCGGCTTCAAACGGGCGTTGATCTTCCAACCCGTGGCGGCCATCAGCTCGAGCCGGAGCGAGTCTCCGGCCCGCGTGGTATGCAGGACGAGGGGCCGCCGCGCGCCTGCCTGCGGCTCGGCCCGCCCGCAGGCGAGGAGCGCAACCAGCGCGGCAATTCCCATCCCTCTCACCTCTCACCTCTCACTTCTCACCTCTCACCTCTCACCTCCTACTGCTCTTCGAGCAGCTCGCGGATCTTCCCGTCCCAGTACTGATAGTTCGTATCGCCGACATGAAACTCGCCGGCCCCGTCGTAGCGGATCTGCCCCCGCTTGTCGATCAGCACGAAGCTGGGCCAGTAGCGAATGCCGTACAGGTCCCACGTCCGGGTGTCGTTGTCCTGCGTCACGGGATATTCGATATGGTACTTCTCCAGCGCCCGCTGGAGATTGCCCTTGTCGTGCTCACCGGAGTACGGGGGAAACTCCGGCGTGTGGACGCCGATGATCGTGAGACCCTGATTCCGGTACTTCCCGTCGAACTCCACCAGCGAGGGCACGGTGTTGGTGCAGTTGTAGCAGGTGAACACCCAGAAGTTGAGCAGCACCACTCGCCCTTTGAGGGACTCGAGCGTGAGCGGCTCTTCGGTGTTGAGCCAGCTCTTGTTGTGCCACGCGGGGGCGGGGCGGGGCGTCCCGCGGGGCACGGCAAGCAGAGGAATGCCAGTCTGCGCCACGGCGCGGCTGGCCGTTTCCACGGCGCCGAACCCCCCAACGGTAGCCAGGGACAGGGCGACAAACAGCGCGGTCTTGGGCATGGCGGTCTCCGGTCTGGTCCCGATGCTAACGCCGGCGCGCGCGGTCCGGTTTCATACTTGACGCACCTTCGCGAGATGAGGCCGGACCTCGCGTACGGTGTGATATAGCTCGGGACAGCGGGAGGCGCCAAGGCAGCGGTCCGCGAGGCGTCAGCAGCTCGTGATCGACCCCAGCTTGAGCACCTCGAAATCGTGCCCGTACACGGGGTGGGCACGCAGCTGATCGAGCGCGGTCTCCCACCGCGGGTCCGATGTTCCGGTCACATACCAGGCACTGCCCTGGTCGGCGAAGAGCAGCCCGTAGCGCTGAAGCGCCTTGACGATCACCAGGGCGTCGCCGGTGTACGGCGTGAGGTCGAAGTCCGCCCGGAGCCGTGCCCGAAGCCCATAGGGTGGAAGGGTCGCGTCCGCGTACTGGCCGCAGTGACTGGCGGGAGCCATGTAGGCGCGGCGGGCGTGCGGCACGGTAAACCGCAACGCGTGGGTGAGCCGGTCGCCGGCTACCTCGTCGTACTTGAGCAGCCCCGGAAGGATGGGCAGGCCGGCCGCGTCGGCCGAGGTCCAGCCCGCGGGCCGCGTCGCGTCGATCTTGAGATCCCACTTGGCCGATGAGCTTACCATGAAGCCGGAGCCCGTCCGCACAGTGTTGTACAGCTCATAGAGAATGCAGCTGCCCTGCTGCACGACGAGCACGTGCCGGTCACCGGACGTCGGGTTCGGATCCGTCGTGCTGCCGCCCTCGATCGGTGCATTGAGCGGAATCGGCATCGGACCGGGGTCGCTCTCGTCGGAGTAGTCGGCCCCATCGGTGCCGTAGGTGATCGGTACAGGCGCCTGGCTCGCGGGGACAACGGTGTAGGGGATTCCGTAGTACTCCTCGGTGGTGCCGAGATCGAGATGCACCGCGGCATCGGGAGACATCTGCGCCAGGAGTGCTCCAGAAGTCGGATCCACCGGATCGGCGCTCACATCGCGGTTCCAGGCGTTGTCGCCGGGGAAGACCTGGCAGCCGCCGATGCTGGCGATCGAGCCGCTGGGCGCAGGGGTATTACCGGGGTCCGTGGGCGTGGTGGCCGCGTCCTGGCCGGCTCCCTGGCAGGCTGCGAGTACCACGAGCGGAATGGCAAGCCACGTGCGCATGCATCGATGCATGGGGTCCACTCCGAACGCGTGAGTTGGGGCGAACTTGGGGCGTCGACCGCAGTCGCAGCCCACCCGAAAACGGGCAAGAACCATGCTGCCGGGCCTCTTCCCGCCCCTTCGAATCCGCGCCAGATTGGCTTGAATCTGTGAGAGGAAGTGCATTCCGATGCGCTGGACGCCTGGCGGACGCAGTGACAACCTCGAGGACCGCCGCGATGAAGGCGGCGGAGGCGGAGGCGGCCTCGGCGGAATGCCTCGCGTGGGGTTGGGCGGGATCGTCGTGCTGTTGGTGCTGAGCGTGATCTTCCGTCGCGACCTGATAACTCCGTTCTTGTCGGCCGGCGGCGCCGATCAGGCCAACCCCCAAGCAACAGCCGAGGCCAACGCGGCCGAGGAGCCGGTGGTGCAGTTCGTCTCATTCGTGCTGGACGACGCCCAGGCCACCTGGGCCAGGATCCTGCCGACCATGGGCCAGCAGTATCAGCCGGCCAAGCTCGTGCTCTTCCGGGACGCCATCAACTCGACGTGCGGGTTCGCCCAGGCCGCCACCGGGCCCTTCTACTGCCCGCTCGATCAGCGGGTCTACATCGACCTCGGCTTCTATCAGGAGCTCAAGGATCGGTTCGGCGCGCCGGGGGATTTCGCCCAGGCCTACGTCCTGGCGCACGAGATCGGCCACCACGTCCAATACCTGCTGGGCACGGATCAGGAGATGCGGCGAGCGCAACAGGCTCGGCCGGAACAGGCCAACGCGCTGTCGGTGAAGCTCGAGCTACAGGCGGATTGCTACGCGGGTGTGTGGGGCCATTCCACCGAGCAGCGGCACCTGCTCGATCCCGGCGATGTGGAGGAAGGCATTCAGGCGGCGGCTGCGGTGGGCGATGACCGGATTCAGAAGATGTCGGTTGGGCGGGTGAATCCCGATGCGTTCACGCACGGCACGTCGGAGCAGAGAGTGGCCTGGTTCCGCCGGGGCTACGACAGCGGCAGGCCCGACGCGTGCACTACCTTCGACTCCGCTCCGTGACTTAGCGCCCGAGCGGCCGAGCCGGGCGGCACGTACACATGTCGCACGCAGGATCGGCGCAGCGCAGCTCGAGCCACGTGTTGCATGCCGCGCAGAAGAAGGCGTCGTAGACGAGGTAGTACACCCGGGGCTCGCCGCACGTCGGACAGCTGTGCCGGTCGATCCAGCCCTCCAGCCGGAACCCGTCGATCACCACCAGGTTGTCTTTCGCGTCTACCGTCACCGACATCGTGCGCTCCCTTCCGGTCCGTTCGCAGGTCACTCGAGGCCGAGCGGCGTGATGCCCTGCTCCAACTCCAGCAGCCACTGCTTGCGCCAGAGCCCGCCGCCGTAGCCGCACAGCGTGCCGTCCTTGCGGATGACCCGGTGACACGGAATGACGATGGCGATTCGGTTGTCCCCGTTGGCTTTTCCGACGGCCCGCTGGGCTCCCTCGCGGCCGACGGTGACGGCCAGCGCTTCGTAGCTGCAGGTCTCGCCGTAGGGAATCCGCCGAAGCGCGTTCCAGACCGAGGCCTGGAATTCGCTGCCGGGGTAGAACAGCGGCACGGTGAACTCCCGTCGCCGACCCGCGAAGTACTCGGCAAGCTCGGCACCGAGCGCATCGAGCAACGGATGCTCGCCGCGCACCGCATCGGTCCGGAGCCGGCGCTCGAGCGTGGCGATCTGGGTCTTCAGCATCCTGCGGTCGGAGAACTCGAGGAGGCAGACGCCCCGGTCGGCCGCGCCGGCCACCAGGGGGCCCAGCGGGCTCTCGATCCAGCCGAGCGTGACCTGCCCGACTCCGAAGAGCTCCTTTTGGCGTGCCTGGCCGGGAGCTGCGGCAGATGCCGTCATGGCGCACCTCTACGGGATCGGGTCACTCCGCGTTTCGCCGGCACGGTCGCCGGATCGGCCCTGCCGGGAGTACCTTCCGCCATGGACAAGATCAGCCTGGCGGACAAGCTCGCGCAAATCCAGGAGCATTGGCGCCCCAAGGTCGTGGGGACGCTGAACGGCCAGGAGGTCAAGCTCGTCAAGTTCGAGGGCGAGTTCGTCTGGCACAAGCACGATGCGGAGGATGAGCTGTTTCTGGTGATCCGCGGGCGGTTCCGGATGGAGTTCCGCGACCGCACCGTCGAGCTGGGCCCGGGCGAGCTTCTCATTGTACCGCACGGCGTCGAGCACCGTCCGGTGGCCAAAGAGGAAGTGGAGGTGCTCCTCTTCGAGCCGGCCGGCGTCCGCAACACCGGCGACGTCGAGCATGCCACCCTCACTGCACCACAAGGCGTCCGGCTGTAGTCGAATCGAACCGTTCAACCAGGGAAATCCATGGGCAAGGGCGATCGGAAGTCTCGGCGCGGGAAGATCTTTCGCGGTACCTACGGCAAGCGGCGGCCCCGCAAGAAAAAGGTCGCCAAGAACAGCGGGAAGTGAGCCTGCCCGCGCGCTGCGGCTGGGCGCGCACCGAGCTTGGCATCCCCTATCACGATACCGAGTGGGGCGTCCCCGTTCACGACGAGCGCACCCTCTTCGAGTTCCTGATTCTCGAGGGGGCGCAGGCAGGGCTGAGCTGGGAGACGATCCTCAAGAAGCGGGCACGCTATCGCGAGGTGTTCGCCGGGTTCGATCCCGTCCGGGTCGCGCGGTACACGGCCGCGCGCAAAGCCCGGCTGCTCCGCGACCCAGGGATCGTGCGCAACCGGCTCAAGGTCGAAAGCGCGGTCACCAACGCGAAGGCGTTTCTGGCGGTGCAGCGCGAGTTCGGGAGCTTCGGGGCCTACGTCTGGCGGTTCGTGGGCGGCCGTCCCAAGGTGAACGGCTGGCAGCGACTCGCCCAGGTGCCGCCCCGCACCGCCGAATCGGACGCGCTCAGCAAGGACCTGCAGGCACGCGGATTCCGCTTCGTGGGCTCGACCATCTGCTATGCCTTCATGCAGGCGGTGGGGATGGTCAACGACCATACGACGGATTGCTTCCGCTACCGCGAGCTCGGCGGCTGAAACCGCGCGCGTCCCGGCGGCCGTAAGGCTAGAACAGATGCGAGCCTGTCTCGCGGTTCCCCTCGCTCTCATTCTCTGCGTCGTCGCCCCGCCCGGCCTCCGGGCGCAGGTGGGCTGCCAGCGGGCCTTCGTGCCGGCCGTCGACAGCGTCCGCCGGATGGTGACGGAGCTGGGGCTCGTTGGCGCCGGGCTCATCATCCGGCTCAAGGGTCGCACGGTCTGCGAGGCGTACGTGGGTCCGATCGGCGCGGCAACGGAAATGCCGGTCGTGTCCGCCGCGAAATGGCTCTCCGCGGCGGCGATCCTGGTGCTCGTGGACCAGGGCAAGCTCAAACTCGACGACTCGGTCTCGCACTACCTGCCCTACTTCAAGGGCGCCAAGCGCGGCATCACCGTGCGGCAGCTCCTGTCGCACACGTCCGGCCTGCCCGATTACGCTCCCTGCATGTTCCAGCAAGAGCTGACGCTCGAAGACTGCGCTCGACAGATCGGGGAGAAGGTCAAGCTCCGGGCACCGCCGGGCACCGAGTTCGCGTATGGCGGGGCCGCGTTCACGGTGGCCGGGCGGGTGGCGGAAGTCGCGGCCAAGGCGACCTGGGCTGAGATCTTCTCGACCACGATCGCGACGCCGCTCGGCCTCCGCCACACGGGCTACGGTCCCACGGCCAATCCGCTCCTGTCCGAGGGGCTCACGTACTCGTCGGCGGGCGACTACGCCACGTTCCTCCAGATGTTGCTCGACGGTGGTGTCCACGATGGGCGGCGGATCCTGTCGGACTCGTCGCTCGACCAGATGACACGGGACCAGACGGTGGGGGTGGCGCGTCGAATCGGCCCCGGCGGCGTCACCGACCGTACCTACGGCCTCGGCTGCTG
>DATBQV010000385.1:0-9821 GCA_036560625.1 Gemmatimonadales bacterium | reverse complement strand
CGCCAGCGCCGCCGGCAGCAGGGTCACCGCGTCGCCGCCGGCCCCGCCCGGTCGGCGGACAAGCGCCAGCGCGTAGCGCGCGATCGGCCGTTCGGGCGCCACCGCCTCGAGGCCCATGATCGCGTCGCGGAGCGCGGTGGCGTCGCCCTGGCGGTCGGCGGCCCGGGCGACCTGATCGAGGCCCTCGGCGGCCTCTGCGCCGCGCGACGCGTCTTCCGACGCAAGCCGCCGGTACGCTTCCGCGGCCGCGCGGAGATCACCCACGTGCAGCGCGGCGGCGCCGAGCTTGGCCCAGACGCGCCCAGGCGTGTTCCGCGTAGCGGCCGCCCGGTATCGCGTAAGCGCCTCGGCATACCGGCCGGCGCCATAGGCCTGGTCGCCGGCGAGCTCCGGCCCGGCGCCGGGGCCGCACCCGGCGATGACGAGCAGCAGTGCGAGTGCGAGGCGGTTCACCGCGGGACGCGCTCCACCATGGCCAGATAGGCGTCGACCCGCACGTCGTCCGGCAGCCGCTCGCGGCAGTCCCGCCAGACCGCGCGGGCTCCGTCGGTGTCGCCCGAGAGATAGCGGGCCATCCCGAGCGTGGTCCGGGCCTCGGCAAGGTCGGGCCGCACGCGCAGCACTCGCTCCAGCTCCTCCCGTGCCTCGAGGTACCGACCGCCCGCCACGAGGTGCCGCCCCAGGCGATAGCGCAGATCATGGAAGTCGGGGCCGAGGCTCAGCGCGCGCCGGTACTCGAACACGGCCTCGTGTGGGGCGCCCGCGTCGGCGTAGGCCTCGCCCAGTTGGGCGTGCAGGTTGGCGAGCCTCCCCGCAACCGCCCGGGGAAAGCGGCCCGAGCCGTCCTGCGCCTGCGTGGCCCGCTCAAAGGACTCCGCGGCCTCGTCCCCCCGTCCCAGCTCGGCGAGCACGACGCCGCGGTGGACCAGCGCTTCCACATACTCGGGGTTGCGGGTAAGCGCGGTCTCGAACGCGCCGAGCGCCTCGCCCGGTCGGCCGAGGAGGGCCAGCGCGACGCCGCGCAACTGGTGCGCGTCGGCGAACCCGGCGTCGGTCTCGAGCAGCTCGTCCACGAGGTACAGCGTCCCGAACCAGTCGCCGGCCGTAAAGCGCTCGCGCGCGCGCGCGAGTAGCTGTTCAGCGTTCCTGTGCATAGGTCCCCCGGAACCAGGTCACAAAGCGGGCGATCCCCTCCTCCAGTGCAACGCGGGGATCGTACCCGAGAACACGCCGTGATTTCTCCAGATCGGCGCAGGTGCGCTGGACGTCGCCGGGCGGCAGCGGCGCCCATTCGACTCGGGGCTCGATGCCCATGGCGCGTCCGAGCGTGCTCACCAGCGTCTTGAGCGGTACCGCGCGGGCGCCGCCGACATTGAAGATGTCCACCCCGACCGGGGCGGTGGCAGTCCAGTCCACCGCCGCCAGGACCCCCTGGACGATGTCCGTGAAGTAGGTGTAGTCGCGCGCCTGGGACCCGTCACCGTAGAGCGTGAGCGCCTGCCCCTGCGCCAGGCGACGCGCGAACGAATGGATCGCGAGGTCCGGCCGCTGGCGGGCGCCGTACACCGTGAAGAACCGGAGCGAGGCGGTCCGGAACCCGTGCAGCGGCGCCAACGCTTCGAGCAGCAGCTCGCCGGCGCGCTTGGTCGCCGCGTAGGGTGACACCGGCGTCACCGCGGTGGCGTCCTCGCGGAACGGGATGGGGGTCGCATCGCCGTAGACCGACGACGAGGAGCCGAACACCACGCGCGAGAGAGCGGCCCGGCGCGCCGCCTCCATGACCGCGGCCGTGCCGGCGACGTTGACCCGGGCATAGCCCACCGAGTCGGCGATCGAGGGCCGCACCCCCGCCTTGGCGGCGAGGTGCACGAGCACCGTGTCGCGCGTGAGGTGCGGGGCCAGCGCGTCGACGTCGAGCATGTCGAGCTCGTGAAACGTGAAGCCCGGCCGATCACCAATCTCCCGCAGGTTCCGCTCTTTCGAGGCCCGGGGGTAGAAGGGATCGAAGTTGTCGATGCCCACGACCTCGTCCCCGCGGGCCGCCAGCGCCTCGACCAGATGGGAGCCGATGAAGCCGGCGGCGCCTGTGACCAGAACCCGCGTCACCGGCCGATCCGCGTCCGGAAGTAGGCGATTGCCCGCTCGAGCCCCTCCTCGAGCGCGATCCCGGGCTCCCACTTGAGGACCTGGCGGGCGACGGCAATGTCGGGCCGGCGCACCTTGGGGTCGTCGGTCGGCAGCGGGCGCGTCACCAGCGGCGACCTGGAGCCGGTGAGCCGGAGCACCAGCTCAGCCAGCTGACGGACGGTAAATTCGTCCGGGTTGCCGATGTTGGTCGGCTCGGACCGGTCGCTCTTGAAGAGGCGGTAGATCCCCTCGATGAGGTCCGACACGTAGCAGAACGACCGGGTCTGCGAGCCGTCGCCGTACAGCGTGAGCGGCTCGCCCTTGAGCGCCTGCACCACGAAGTTGGAGACGACCCGCCCATCCTGCGCCCGCATGCGGGGGCCGTACGTATTGAAGATACGGACGATGCGCGTATCCACCTTGTGATAGCGGTGGTAGGCCATCGTCATCGCTTCCGCGAACCGCTTCGCCTCGTCGTAGACGCCGCGCGGGCCCACCGGATTCACATGACCCCAGTAGCTCTCGGGCTGGGGATGCACCTGCGGATCGCCGTACACCTCCGACGTGGACGCGAGCAGGAACCGGGCGCCCTTGGCCTTGGCCAGTCCGAGCGCCTTGTGCGTGCCCAGCGACCCGACCTTGAGCGTCTGGATCGGCAGCTCGAGGTAGTCGATCGGGCTGGCGGGCGACGCGAAATGGAGCACGCCGTCCAGCGGCCCCTCGACGTACGTGTAGTTGGTGACGTCGTGCTGGATGAACCGGAAGCCCGGGTGCCCCATCAGGTGCGCGAGATTGTCGGGGGCGCCGGTGATGAAGTTGTCCACCCCGATCACCTCGTGACCGTCGGCGAGGAACCGGTCGGTCAGATGCGACCCGAGAAACCCGGCCGCGCCCGTGATCAGCACCTTCATGGTCCGCGCCGCCCGATCCCGTGGTACTCGAAGCCGAGCGCCGCCATCCGGGCCGGCTCGTACAGGTTGCGGCCGTCGATGACGAGAGGCCGCCGCAGAGACTGCTTCATTCGCTCAAAGTCCGGATTGCGGTAGACCAGCCACTCAGTCACGACGATCAGCGCGTCGGCGCCGTCGATGGCGTCGTAGGGGTCCTTGGCGTACACGATCGTGTCGCCGAACACGGCGTGGGCACTCTCCATGGCCTTCGGGTCGTGCGCCCGGACCACGGCCCCGCGTCCGACGAGCGAGCGAACCAGCGGAATCGACGGACTCTCGCGCATGTCGTCCGTCTCGGCCTTGAAGGCCAGCCCCCACACGCCGACCTTCTTGCCGCCGAGATTTTCGCCCAACGCGCGCGCGACCTTCTTGAAGAGCAGCAGCTTCTGCCGCTCGTTGACGGCTTCCACCGCCTCGAGCAGGTCGAAGCGGGTGCCGACGTCGGTCCCCGAACGGACCAGCGCCTTGACGTCCTTGGGAAAGCAGGAGCCGCCGTAGCCCGGGCCGGGAAAGAGGAAGGCCGGTCCGATGCGGCGGTCGCTCCCGATCCCCTGGCGCACCATCTTCACGTCCGCCCCGACCTTCTCGCAGAATTCGGCGACCTGGTTCATGAAGGAGATGCGGGTGGCGAGCATGGCGTTCGCCGCGTACTTGGTCACTTCGGCGGATGCGATGTCCATGAAGACGATCGGATTGCCCGTCCGGATGAAGGGAGCGTACAGCTCGCTCATCACCTCCCGCGCCACGTCGGAGTCGACGCCGATGACCACGCGGTCCGGCTTCATGAAGTCGTCGATCGCGGCCCCTTCCTTCAGGAACTCGGGGTTCGAGCAGATGGAGACCGGGATCTTGGTCTCGGCCTCGATGGCGGCGCGCACCTTCGTCGCCGTGCCGACCGGTACCGTGGACTTGGTGACGACGACCTTCGGTGACTCCATGTGCTTGCCGATGGCCGTCGCCACGGCGAGCACGTGCTGGAGATCGGCGGAGCCGTCCTCACCGGGCGGCGTGCCCACCGCGATGAAGATGACCCGCGAGCGTTTCACCGCGCCCGCGATGTCGGTGGTGAAGGCCAGGCGACCTTCCGCCTGGTTGCGCTCGACCATCGGCTCCAGGCCGGGCTCGTAGATCGGGATCTCGTTCCGCTTGAGGCGGTCGATCTTGGCGGCATCCACGTCGACGCAGACGACGTCGTTGCCCGTCTCGGCGAGGCAGGCGCCCGCCACGAGCCCCACGTACCCGCTCCCCACCACTGCCACGTGCATGCGTCAGTCTCCCCGCGGCAGTACGTGGCGCGTGTCGACCGCCAGCCGCGCGTGCCGCTTCACCAGATGGAAGTCGATGGCCGAATGGTCGGTCACCACCAGCACGCAGTCGGCCGCCTCGATCGTGGCCGGCGTCAGCGGGACCGAGCGATACTCCTGCGTATCCTCCCGGAAAGCGGGGACGTGGGGGTCATGGTAGGTGACCCGCGCTCCTTGCTGCTCCAGCAGACGAATGATGTCCAGCGCCGGGCTCTCGCGGATGTCCTCGATGTCGCGCTTGTAGGCGACGCCCAGCACGAGTACCGCCGCCCCGCGTACGGCCCGGCCCTTCTCGTTGAGCGCCTCGCTGACCTTGCGGACCCAGAACACCGGCATCTCCGTGTTCAGCTCACCCGCGAGGTCGATGAAGCGGGTCTTGTAGTTGAGCCCGCGCATCTTCCAGGCGAGGTAGTGCGGATCGATGGGGATGCAGTGCCCGCCGAGGCCGGGACCGGGGAGGAATTTCATGAAGCCGAACGGCTTCGTCGCCGCCGCCTCGATCACCTCCCACACGTCGACGCCCAGCTTGTCGCAGACGATGGCCATCTCGTTCACGAGGCCGATGTTGACGCTGCGGAAGGTATTCTCCAGCAGCTTGACCAACTCGGCGGCCTCGGTCGTCGAGACCGGCACGAGGGTGTCGATGGCAGGCTGATAGAGGGCGACGGCCACGCGCTGGCAGTCGGTGGTGATCCCGCCCACGACCTTCGGCGTGTTCCGCGTACCGTAGACCGGATTCCCCGGGTCCACGCGCTCGGGGCTGAAGGCCAGGAAGAAGTCGACACCCACCTTGAGTCCGGTGCTCTCGAGCGCGGGCAGGAGGATCTCGCGGGTCGTGCCGGGATAGGTGGTGCTTTCAAGGATGATTGCCTGGCCCCGCCGGAGCGTCCGCTTGACCGACTCCGTCGCCGCGACGATGAAGCTCACGTCCGGGTCCTTGAACTTCGAGAGCGGCGTCGGCACACAGATCGAGATCGCGTCCGGCTCGCTCAGCCGGGTCGCGTCGTCCGTGGCGGTGAACCGCGAGCGGATGCCGGCCAGCTGCGCGTCGCTCACGTCCTTCACGTGCGAGCGGCCGGCGTTGAGGCCTTCGACGACCCGCGGATTCACGTCGTAGCCGAGGACGCGGAAGCCCGCGTGCGCCAGCTCTATGGCGAGCGGGAGCCCGACGTACCCGAGGCCCACCACCCCGAACACGACGTCGCGCCGCTCGATCTTCGCGATCAGCGCGTCGGCGGTCTTGCTCATGCTGCATCCTCCAACGTCACAGGGGTTCCTCCCGCGGCCAGCGAGCGGCTGGCCGCGTCCAGCACCCGGATCACCCGCACACCGTCCTGGGCGCCGGCTCTCGGCACCGCGTCGCCGCGCGCCACCTGCACGAAGTGGCGGAGCTGCGCGGCGAGCGGCTCGGCGTTCGACACCCGCGGGATGAAGATGTCGCCCTCGCGCACGGACAGACTTTCGCCCCACGAGCGATACTCCGGCGGCCGATCGACGCCCTTGTCGTAGATCCGGAGCTTCTCCCGCGGCTGCATGTCGTCGAACACGGCCATCTGGCGCGAGCCCACCAGCGTCAGCCGCCGCTCCTTGTGGGGATCAAGCCACGACATCTGCGCATGGGCCACGACGCCGGAGGCGAAGGTCATGGTGAGGAACACCACGTCCTCGATCCCCGGCTGGAGGTACGAATGCCCTTGCGCGGCGACCGTGCGGGGTACGGCGTCGAGCAGGAACAGCGCCACCGACACGTCGTGGGGACCGAAGCTCCACAGCGCGTTTTCGTCGGGACGCACCTGGCCCAGATTGACGCGCTGCGAGTAGAGGTAGTACAGATCGCCCAGGGTCCGCTCGACCACCAGCCGCCGAAGGTGTTCCACCACCGGATGGTATTCGAGCAGATGTCCGGCCAGCACCGGCACGCCCCGCCGAACCGACAGCTCGGCCAACCGTTCGGCGTCCGCCACCGTCAGCGCGAACGGCTTCTCCACCAGCACGGGCACCCCGGCCTCGACGGCCGCGCAGCCAAGCTCCGCATGCGTGCGGGCGGTCGACGCCACGACCACCGCTTCGACCCGGGAGAGCAGCGCCGGCACTGAATCGGTGACGAAGGTCCCCGGATACTGGCGGGCAACCCGGTCGCGCACGCCCGCGTCCAGATCGCACACGGCGGCCAGCTCGGTCTCGGCCAACGCCGCCAGCGTGCGCACGTGATTCTTGCCCCACGCTCCGGCGCCGATCACGCCGACCTTGAGCCGGCTCATCCGTAGAAGCCCCGGACCGCGTCGATCACCGTGTCCTGCTGGGCCGGCGTGAGCTCGGGGTAGATCGGCAGCGAGAGTACCGCGCCCATCGCCGCTTCGGTGACCGGCAAGCGGCCGCGCGTGTAGCCAAGATGGGCAAAGCAGGGCTGGAGGTGGAGACCCACTGGGTAGTAGACGGCGTGTCCGATACCGCGGGACTTGAGGTGCGCCGCGAGCGCGTCGCGCCGCTCAGCCCGGATGGTGTACTGGTGAAAGATGTGCTCGTTGGCAGCGTCGGTCTTGGGCGGCGAGATCGCCGACAGTCCGGCGAACGCCTCGGTATATCGCGTGGCGCGCGCCCGCCGCGCCGCGCTCCAGTCGGCCAGGTAGCGCAGCTTGACGAGCAGCACCGCGGCCTGAAGCGTGTCGAGCCGGCTGTTGGTGCCGATCTCCTCGTGATGATACTGCTTCGCCCCGCCGTGGAGCCTGAGCTTCCGCAGCCGCTCGGCCAGGGCGTCGTCCTGGGTGAGCATCATGCCGGCGTCGCCCCAGGCTCCGAGGTTCTTGCTGGGGAAGAACGACAGCGCGGTGGCGTGGCCCAGCTCACCCGCGATACGCCACTCGCCGTCGATCTGTCGCCGGGACCCGATGGCCTGGGCCCCGTCCTCGACGAGCGCCAGTCCATGGCGGCGGGCGAGCACGAGCAGACGCTCCATCGCCGCCATCTGGCCGTAGAGGTGCACGGCGACGATGGCCCGGGTCCGCGGCGTGATAACGGCCTCCACCGCGGCCGGATCGAGATTGAACGTCCCGGCGTCGATGTCGACGAACACCGGCGTGCCGCCGGCGTTGTGGATGGCGCCCGCCGTGGCAAAGAACGTGAACGACGGTGCGATCACCTCGTCGCCCGGGGCGAGCTTGAGCGCCTTGAGCGGCAGCAGGAGCGCGTCGGTCCCGCTCGCGCAGGCGATCCCGTGCCTGGCGTGGGACAGGCGGGCAACCTCGACCTCCAGCTGCCCCACCTCAGCGCCCATGATGAACTGCTGCCGCTCGATGACGGCCTGAACGGCCGGCAGGACGGCATCTCGAATGGTCTGGTATTGGGCGACGAGATCCAGCAGAGGAACGGTCAAAGGCCCACCCGAGGGGAACGGTGAAAAGCTCGAAATCCAAACAACTTAGCCCCCTCCGGCCGGTGGGTCAATCAGACGCAGCAGCCCCTCCGCTTCACGGTACCCGGAGCCGCAGGCGGGGCAGCGGACCGAGCCGCCGCCGACCTCCAGCCGGACCCCGCACTGACACATCCAGCCGGCCTGGCGGGCCGGCACGCCGAGCATGAGGGCGAACGCGGGAACGTCGGCCGTGACGACCGCCCCGGCCCCGATGAATGCGTACTCTCCGAGAGTGACCCCGCAGACGACGGTGGCGTTGGCCCCGATCGTGGCACCCCGCCGGACCAGCGTCGGCAGATATTCGTGCTTGCGCGAGATGTGACTCCGCGGGTTCATCACATTGGTGAAGACACAGCTCGGGCCGCAGAAGACGTCGTCCTCCAGCGTCACTCCCTCGTAGATCGACACGTTGTTCTGGATCTTCACGTTGTTCCCGATCCGGGTGCCGGGCATGACGACCACGTTCTGGCCCAGATTGCAGCGCTCCCCGATCACGGCGCCGGGCATGATGTGGGAGAAATGCCAGATCTTCGTCCCCTCGCCGATGAGGGCGCCGGGATCGACGTAGCTGGAGTCGTGGACGAAGTAGTTGGCCATTGATGACGGTGAACGGTGAACGGTGAACGGTGAACGGGACCTCTCCTCGAGCGGGAGTCTCCCGTTTACCCTTTACGGTTCACCGTTCACCCCGTTGGAGTATTCTCCCCTCGCCGAGATCACTTTCACCTCCGTCTCCAGCCGCACCCCGAACTTTTCCTCCACCACCCGCCGCGCATGGGCGATCAGACCGAGCACGTCCTGCGCGGTCGCTCCGCCGGTGTTGACGAAGTAATTCGCGTGCATCGGAGAAATCTCCGCACCGCCGATCCGGAAGCCCTTGAGGCCCGCCGCCTCAATGAGCTGTCCCGCGGTGCGGGGGCCGCCGTGACGCTTCCAGCTGGCCCCGCCCGGATTCTGAAAGACGCTCCCGCAGCAGGGCTGATTGAACGGTGTTCCCTGCTGCCGCCAGCGGAACAGCTCGGCCAGCTCGGCGCCCAGTCTGGCGGGATCCTCGGGCACGAGCGCCACCTGCGCCTCCACCACGATCCGTCCGTCGAGCCCGCTCCGGCGATACGCAAAGGGAATCTCCCGCCGCTCCAGCACCCGAAGGTCACCCTCGGCGTCAACGACGGTCACCCGCTCGACCACGTCGGCCCACTCGCCACCGTGGCAGCCCGCGTTCATGTAGACGGCGCCACCCGCCGTTCCGGGCACCCCCACGAACTTATGCAGGCCCGCGTGTCCCGCCTCGGCCGTGCGCCGGGCGGCGAGCGGCGCGGGCAGCCCAGCCCCGATCCGCCAGCGGGTTCCATCGCCAACCAGTTGATCCAGGCCTTTCCCGAGGCGAATGACCAGCGCGTCGAGCCCCGCGTCCGGCAAGAGCAGGTTCGATCCGAGGCCGAGCGCGAACCACGGGATTCCGCCGGCGACGGCGAAGCGGACCGCGGCGGCGACGTCGTCCGGTGAAGCCGGCAGCAGCACGGTCGCCGGCCCGCCGATACGGTACGTCGAGTAGCGACCGAGCGGCTCACGTTCCCGGACCTCTCCGCGGACCAGCGCGCGCAGCCCCGCCGCGAAGCCCGGATCCCGCGCGGTCAGCCCGTCCATTCGGCCGACATCTCGCGGGCCAGCGCGTGCCACTCCTGGAGCGAGCGGACCTCCCCGGCCCGGCTCCGGAGGGCGATCACGGCGTCGCACGCCGCCGAGGCGGCCGACAGTGTCGTGGTGTACGGCACCCGGTGCTGGAGCGCCGCCCGCCGGAGCGCGTAGTCGTCCTGCTGGGTGAGCTTGCCGAGCGGGGTGTTGATGAGCAGCTGCACGGCGCCGGAGACGATCAGGTCGATCGCGTTAGGCCGGCCTTCGTACACCTTGAGCACCCGCTCGGCGGGGATGCCGCGCGCACGCAGATGCCGGGCCGTTCCGTCGGTCGCCAGGATCTTGAAGCCCAGGCCGTGGAACCGGCGGACGATGGGCACGACGTTGTTCTTG
>DATBQV010000384.1:0-2874 GCA_036560625.1 Gemmatimonadales bacterium | reverse complement strand
TGCTCAACATGTCGGTGTGGACCGATCTGGCGGCGTTGCGGGCGTACGTCTATCGCAGCCCGCACGCCGGCGTCATGCGCCGGCGCCGGGAGTGGTTCGAGCGGTTCGAGGGCGTGTACGTGGCGCTGTGGTGGGTGCCGGCCGGGCACCGGCCGTCGGTGGAAGAGGCCGCCGCGAGGCTGGCACACCTTGAGGCGCACGGCCCGACACCCCACGCGTTCAGCTTTGCCCAGCCGTTCGATCCGGACGGGGAGCGGATCCCTCTGGATGGAGCTACGCGGGACGAATGCCCCGCGTGAGGCCCCGCAATCGGGCCGCAGTCGTCCTGTTGGCCGCGGTCGTGCTGTCTCAGGGTTGTGCCGAGCGCCGGCCCGCCGTGGGCGCCACCGGGACGCCCGGCGCTCCCGCTGTCCGCGAAGGCATGCTCGCCGTCCCCGGCGGACACATCTGGTATCGCGTGCTGAGCGGCGGCGCGGGAACGCCGGTCATCCTGCTGCACGGCGGGCCGGGCTTTTCCAGCATGTACATGAAGTCACTGGAGGCGCTCGCCGCGGATCGCCCGCTGGTCCGTTACGATCAGCTGGGTGGCGGGAAGTCGGACGGGCTCACCGACACCGCCGCCTTTACCATCCCGCATTTCGTGGCCGAGCTGGACTCGCTCCGCGCCAGCCTCGGCTACGAGCGCGTGCACCTGCTCGGCCACTCCTGGGGCACCATCCTCGCCGTCGAGTATTATCGCGCTCACCCCGAGCACGTCGCCTCCATGGTCCTCGGAAGCGCCGCCCTGGACATTCCGACCTGGGAGCGGCACGCGCGAGCATTGGTCGGCACGCTGTCCGACTCGTCGCAGCGGGCCATTCGCCGCGCCGAGGCCGCGCACGTCTATGACGCCCCGGACTATCAGGCGGCGCTGGGCGAGTTCTACGACAAGTACGTGTGGCGACACCCGGTCAACGCGGACCTGGACAGCCTGCTCGCGAGCGTGAACCAGGCGATCTACAACTACATGCAGGGACCGAGCGAGTTCACCATCACCGGGACGCTCAAGCCGTACGACGTCACCTCGTTCCTCCCCGCCATTCGCGTTCCGGTGCTGTACACGGTCGGCGAGTTCGACGAGGCCGACCCGGTGACGGTTCGGCGGTTCGCGGCGCTCACGCCCGGGGCGCGGGTCGTCGTCCTGTCCGGGTCCGCCCACATCACCATGTGGGATGCGCCGACGGAGAACGTGCAGGCGGTCCGCGCGTTCCTGCGCGGGGCGGACTCCTCCGCCGCGGTTCGGCAGTGACGGATGGGGACGCTCGCTGCCGGACCACACGCTCCTGACGCGGGGCTGCCCATGGCGCGACTGGCTTTCTTCACCTTCGCGATCCTGCGCGAGGCGTACGGCCATCCCCAGGTCAAGGGGGTTCTTCGAGCGCGTCGCGCGCAACTTCGCGGCGGCCGAGCGGAGCGAGGGGTTCATCGCCCGGTCGGCGCTGATTCCGGGGACCGAGCAACACACCTGGGGTGAGCCGGTGGCGCCGCGCTTCTTCCGCGAAGGAGAGCACGCCGCCGCGCCGAGATCGCTGTCGCTGTGGAGGGATCTCGAAGCGAACGCCCACCGTGGACAGCCCCTGGAAAGGATCGACCCATGATCGCCGCGGCAGCAGCTTGACCAGCCTCGGCGGCGTGATCGCGGCAAGCCGCCGCGATCGCGTCTCCCTCCCTCAACCGGCCTTCGCGGCCACGAACCGAAGCGACCCCGGCGTGGTGAGCGTTTCGCCGGTCTCCAGCAGCGTCTTGAGTCCGGACAGAACCATCGGCCAGCCGCCGTACAGCTCGTTGTTCCCCCCTTCGCGCAGCTGATCGTGCACCACCGTCAACCGGCATGAATCGCCGATCGGCTCGATCTCCCAGGTAACGCGTGAGGTCCCCTCGCGCTTCACGTCGTCGCTCCAGAGCGCGCGGAAGCTCTGGACCAGCCGGCGCGGCGGATCGACCTCGAGGTTCTCGCCCTCGACGATCGGCATGTTCGGGTTGATGGTCACGTCCGTGGTGCGGCCGGTATAGGAGGAGCCCGGCTTCCAGTCCGAGTAGACGCCCACGCCGAACGTATACTTGCGCCGGAGCTCGGGGTCGGTGATCGCCCGCCACAGCCGCTCCGGCGTGGTCTTGATGTAGATCTCATAAACCTTTTCCATGGCTTCCCCCTCGATGCCGGTCTTGAGGCCGCTGAGCATCGCGGCCCAGGGCTCGGTGTACTTGTCGATCCACCGGTCGTGTATCCGGCGAATAGGCACGCGGTTCAGGAAGTGCAGCTTCTCCCGCCCCCGCCGCTTGGTGACCACCAGCCCCGCGTCCTCCAGCACGCGGAGATGCTTCATGACACCGAAGCGCGTCATGGCGAGCTTCCGCCCCAGCGCGGTGAGCGTCTGCCCGTCGCGCTTGAACAGCTCGTCCAGGAGCCCTCGGCGGGTGGGATCGGCAAGCGCCTTGAAGACCGCGTC
Source organism: Gemmatimonadales bacterium (assembly GCA_036560625.1). Taxonomy (GTDB): domain Bacteria; phylum Gemmatimonadota; class Gemmatimonadetes; order Gemmatimonadales; family GWC2-71-9; genus DASQPE01. Next base: position 385 of record DATBQV010000384.1, on the reverse strand, counting down.
CATGGTCTAGTATAGGTGACTCTTTAGTCACCTGTCAATCCACCCCCCCCTAGGGTCGGATTCCATCGCGACGTCAACCGGGAGGTCGTGCGCTTCTTCTCGACGCGACTCCATTGAGACTGCACATTCCAGGCATGGACACCGATGTCCTGATCGTAGGCGCGGGCCCCACCGGTCTCATGGTCGCGAATCAGCTCGCGCGCCAAGGCGTGCGCCCGATGATCATCGACCGCCACGATGGCCCGGCCCTCCAGACCAGGGCTCTGGGCGTCCAGGCCCGCACGCTGGAGATCTACGCGCAGCTCGGTATCGCCGCCCGGGCGATCGAGCTGGGCCGCAAAGCGACCGGGGCCGACATGTGGTCACTGGGACGCTGGGTTGCGCG
>DATBQV010000383.1:0-4643 GCA_036560625.1 Gemmatimonadales bacterium | reverse complement strand
GAGAGGCCTTTTTCGACCCCTCTCCTTGGAGGATGCAGAGTCGCATGCAGGAAAAGACGTGTCCGAGTTGCGGTCTCACGGTGGGCGGTCGCCAACTGGCGTGCCATTTCTGCGGCGCATCGCTCGTGACCCGGAACTCCCGCCGGTTCGTGGTGATCGCTCTGACGGCGATGCTGGTGATGCTGGTTGCCCTGTTCGCCGCACAGTGGTTCGTGCTGCACAGCTCGTCACCCCCGTCAACGGCCGATAGCAGCGCGCCCCAGCACTAGCCGGCATCGGTTGTAGCGGGACCGCCACAACTTTCTCTATCTTTCCCCTCGTCAGGCTGGCGGGGCGGTCGTCACACGCCGCCCTGCCCCTCGCACGTATCTTGCGACCTGACACCCGTCTCGACGTCCCGTCAACTTCGCGCCAGATCCCGCCTTACCCTCAGAAAAGGGGTGTTCGTGCGGATCCTGACCCTCTGTTACGAGTTCCCTCCGATCGGGGGGGGCGGTTCGCGGGTCGTCGCCGGCCTTTCGGCCGAGCTCGTCCGTGCGGGGCACAGCGTCGACCTGGTCACGATGCGTTTCCGCGGGCAGCCGGGCGAGGAGCTCGTGAACGGCGTCCGGGTCTACCGGGTGGACTGCCTCCGCCGCTCGGCCTCGATCTGCTCGCCACCCGAAATGGCGACCTACCTCGCCCGCGCCCTGCCGCTCGCGCATGGCCTGATCCGGCGGAACGGCTACGACCTCAACCACACCCACTTCATCTTCCCGGATGGCGTGCTCGCCTGGGCACTGAAACAGCTGACCGGCCTGCCGTACGTCGTCACCGCCCATGGCTCCGATGTACCCGGGTTTAACCCGGACCGCTTCGCCCTCGCCCACCGACTCCTGCGGCCGGCCTGGCATGGCGTGGTCGCGGGAGCGGCGGGACTCGTGACGCCGAGCCGTAATCTGGAGCAGCTGCTCACCCGGGCTCGACCGGGGGTTCGGGCGGTCGTGATCCCCAACGGCATCGACCCGGAGACCTTCAGCCCGGATCACCCGCGCCGACGGCGGATTCTCGTGGTCGCGCGTCTGTTCGAGCGAAAGGGCGTCCAGCATGTGATCCGCGCCCTGGCCGGGCTGCGTCACGACCACGAGCTGCATGTCATCGGCGCGGGTCCGTACCAGCCTACGTTGGTAGCCCTGGCCCGGGAGCTGTCGGTGGACGCGCGATTTCACGGCTGGCTCGAGCCGGGCTCCCGTCCGCTCACCGACTTGTACGAGACCGCGGACATCTTCGTGCATTCCTCGGACATCGAGAACTTCCCCATGGTGCTGCTGGAGGCCATGGCGGCCGGACTGGCCATCATCACAACCAGGGGCACGGGCTGCGACGAGGTCGTGGGCGACGCGGGGATGTTGGTGAATCCCGGCGATATCGGCGCCCTTCGGGCGGCGCTGGTGACGCTGATGACCGACCCCGCGCGCCGGGTCGCCCTGGGTGCGGCCGCCCGCCGGCGCCTGGTCAGTCAGTTCAGCTGGACCACCGTGGCCCGCCGCTACGCCGCGCTCTACGACTCGGTCCTCGCCTCCCTGACCGCCACCGAGCCCGTCACGGTTCATGTCGCGTAGGAGCCCATTGTCCGCACGAGCGGTGTGGACGCTGAAGCTCTTCGTCTCGCTCGCCCTCCTGGGCTACATCGCCTCGCGGATTTCGCTGCGCGCGCTCGGGGAGGCCCTGGCCGGGACCGACCTGCTGCTTGTCGGTGCCGGACTCGCCCTGTCGGCGGCGGGAATGGCGGCGGCGACGGTGCAGCTTCGCGTCCTCGGCGAGCAACAGGGCATTCGCCTGTCGCCGAGGGAGGCCTTCGCGTTCAACCTCGCGACCAGCTTCTATAACCTGCTGCTGCCCGGCTATATCGCCGGCGGCGTGGCCCGCTGGTATCGGCTCGCGCGGTCGCATTCGGAGAACCAGCCGGTGGCCGCGCTTGCGGTGGTGCTCGCCAACCGAGTCGTCGAGCTGGTCACGGTGCTGGTCCTCGGATTGCTCTTCTGGACGGCGGATCCGCTCGCGCGAAGCCATCGTCTGGTCCCGGGCGTTTTCGCCGGGCTCCTGGTCGCGCTGGTGGTGGTGGTCCTCCTGATCATCCGCTTTCGCGAGGCGGCTCGCCGCGTGCTGCCGGGGCGCTGGCGAGATCGCCTGAGCGCCGCCGTCGATGCCGCGGGCCGGTTCCGTCAGATGCCCGGAGCCACGCTCCGACGCCTCGTCGGAGCCGCCGCCGCTCGGCATCTCCTCATGATCGCGGCCTTCTACTGCTTCGGGCTCGCCTTGCACCTGCCGCTTTCGATCGCGGTCGCGGGGTGGGCGCGCACCGTGGTGGCGCTGGCCGGTATGCTGCCGGTGAGTGTCGGCGGGCTGGGGGTTCGCGAGGGAAGCCTGATCGCGGTTCTGCACCCGTACGGCATCCCCGCCCCCACCGCCGCCGCCCTGGGCCTGCTGCTGTTCGCCCGCGAGCTGGCGGCGGCCCTCGCGGGTGGCGTCATCGAGGGGCGCACCTTCCTGTCGCTGGGTGAAGCCCGGGAAACATGAAGGTCGTCCACCTGATCGATCATCTCGGTCCCGGGGGCGCCCAGACCAGCCTGATCGACGTGGTGGAAGCCCGCGGTGCCGGCATGGAGCCGTCGGTATGGTGCCTGAGCGACCGGGTCCTCGCGGAGTCGCGGGCGCGCCTGACGAGCGCGCGCGTCCCGTGCGAGGTGATCGGGCTCGGGCCCGGAGACCTCGCGGGCATGGGGCGTTTGCGCCGCCGCCTGATGGAGGCGCGGCCCGATCTGCTTCACGCCTACCTCGAGGCCAGCAGCACGTTCGGCGTCGCCGGCGCGCTCTCGCTGGGCTCGACGGCGCCACTCGTCGTCATCCAACTGGTGAATGACCTCTATGCCCGTCCACTCTGGGCGAGACTGGCCGGTCGGATGCTGGCGGGCCGGGTCGCGGGCTACGTCGCCGTCTCTCCCGGCGTCAGCCGTTCCGCCGGGCGCGCGTATCACGGACGGGCCGGGCACGTCGCCGTCATTCCACCGGGGATCGACCTGCGGCGCTTCGATCGCGCACGAGCCGATGCGGCGGCGATCGCCGGCTTCCGGCGCGGCGCGAGTCGAGTGGTGGGCACGGTCGGCCGGCTCGCCGATCAGAAAGCGCTGCATGTGCTCCTCGAAGCCACGCCGCGTCTCCTCGCCGACGACCCCGGCACCCGCGTGCTGATCGTGGGCGACGGTCCCCGGCGACCGGCGCTCGAGCGCCAGGCCCGCCGGCTGGGCGTAGACGGCGCCGTGGTGTTCGCGGGGTACCAGACGGACGTCGTGCCGGCCTACGCCGCCATGGACGTGTTCGTGCTGCCCTCACGCTACGAGGGGTTCGGCATCGTGTTCCTCGAGGCGATGGCGCTCGGCGTTCCCGTCGTGGGGACGCGGGTCGTCGGCAGTGAGGATGCCGTGGTGGACGGCGTGACCGGGCTGCTGGTCCCCCACGGTGATGCACCGGCACTGGCGGCGGCCGTGCTCCGGCTCTTTGCCGATGCCGCGTTGCGCGAGGCGATCCGGGCGCAGGCCGCCCGCAAGGTAGCCCAGGACCACTCGCGCGAATCGATGGCCGCTCGCACCGAGTCCTTCTACCGCGAGCTACTGCACGCCCCGGCCGGAGTCCCCTGCGATGTATGAGCGCGTGTTCGTGCTCGAGGTCTCGGGCCCCACGCTCGAGCTGCTGCGCGAGCGGCTGGAGCATCTGCCCAATTTCCGGCGGCTGTTCGAGCAGGGCGCCTGGTCACGGCTCCGCGTTCCTCTGCAGCCGGTGCTCCCGCCGGCGTTCGGCACGCTGTTGACCGGCAAGAACCCCGGCAAGACCGGGTTGTTCGACTTCTTCAAGTTCCCCGCCGGCGGCTACGACCGGATCCCCTACAGTACGTCGCTGTTGACGCAGGAGCCCTTCTACCGGCTGCTGTCCCGCAGCGGCGTGCGCGTCGGCATCCTCAACGTGCCGCTCACGTACCCGTTCGCGCCGGTCGACGGATTCGTGGTGTCGGGAGACGAGGGACTCGACGGCGACTGCGCCTGGCCGCCCGAGGTCGCGCGCGCCCTCGACGCCGACGGCTACTCGGTGCCGTTCGGCGCCTCCTACGCGCCGGGGCGCGAGGCCGAGTTCGGCCGGCGGGCGCTCGAGGTGATAGCGATGCGCCGGCGCGCGTTGAAGAAGCTCTTCGCCGACGGCAAGTGGCGGTTCGGCATGCTCACGATCCATGCGTTCGGGGAGATGCTGCACGCGTTCTGGAAGTTCTACGACCCCCGTCACCCGGGCCATGCCGCGCTGAGCCAGCTAGGCCCGGGCGATCCGTTTCTCCCCGGCTTCGAGGCGCTCGACCAGCTGCTGGGCGATATCCTGGAGCTGACCGGCACGAGCGGCCTCGTGCTGGTGCTCGGGGCGTGGAGTCATCGTCTGGAGCATTCCCGCGTCCACTACAACGCGGTCCTGGAGGACGCGGGCTACCTCCGATTCAAGCGAACGGTTCCGTCTCAGCTGAAGCGACTGGCGTTCCGGCTGGACATCACCAAGGCGAGGGCGGAGCGGCTCGCGCACGATCTCAACCTGTATCGCTTCTTCCACTACCGGCTCGGTCGAGG
>DATBQV010000382.1:0-2405 GCA_036560625.1 Gemmatimonadales bacterium | reverse complement strand
CGAGAAAGACTTGCCTCATCGCGCCGCCTAACCAGGCGAGCGCTCGCCGAGACCTGGCCGGGCTGGTCGATCACGTCGGCCCGGTCGATCGCAAGCCAACACCGGTCACACCGCGATCAATCTGCCGTAGATCAGATAGGTTTCGGCACCCACAGTCTGTAGGCAGGTCCCGGGCCGCTATCGTGCTGCGCGGTAGCGTTCGCGGCGGACCGTCGCCTTCCGGCCCTTGATGCTGACCTGCTGGAGCGCCGCGACCACGTCGTCTGCTGCAGTCTCGGGAACCTCAACGAGCGAGAAGCGATCGGCGATCTCGATCGCGCCGATCTCCCGGCCTGACAGGTACGACTTGCTGGCGATGACGCCGACGAGATCCTGCGGCCGGACTCCGGAAGAACGGCCAGTCCCCACGAACAGTCGCGTCGTGGCCTTGGCCGCCGGGCGTCCGCGCCGCTGGTCGCGGCCCGCGGCCTTGCGACGCCCGCCGCGGTCGTCCGGCTGAGGCAGATCGACCTCTGGCAGTTCCTCTTCGTCGCGAGACGTTCCGCTCGCATCGGATGCCAGCTTGACCGCCGCCAGTGCCACCTCATAGATGCCGAACTCTTCGCCGAGCGGCTCCACCACGGACCGGAAGGCGTCAAGGTCGTCTTCGAGCACGATCTGCCGGAGGGCAGCGCGCGTCAGCTCCAGGCGCCTGGCCCGCAGGTCGGCGACGGTCGGAACCTTCTCAATCGCGATCGGCCGCCCCGTCGCCCGCTCGATAGCCTTGAGCATCTTGTACTCGCGCGGCTCGGCCAGCGTGATGGCGGTGCCTTCGCGTCCCGCCCGGCCAACACGCCCGATGCGGTGCACGTAGGAGTCCGGCGCGCTCGGCACGTCGTAGTTCACCACGTGCGTGAGCCGGTCGACGTCGAGACCGCGGGCGGCGACATCGGTGGCCACGAGGAGATCGAGGCTGCCCCCGCGCAGGCGGCCCATGACCCGGTCGCGCTGCTGCTGGTCCATTCCGCCGTGCAGCGCCTCGGCCCGGTAACCCCGGCCGTTCAGGGCCTCGGTGACCTGGTCCACCTCGTCCCTGGTCCGGCAGAAGACGACCGCGGCCGCCGGCGTCTCCAGATCGAGCACGCGCATGAGGGCGGCGGGCTTGTACCCGCGTGGTGCAATGTAGGCGGTCTGCCGCACCAGTAGACTCTCGGGCGACGCCGATGCCCTACGGCCGAGTTCGACCCGCACCGGGTCGCTCAGGTGGCGGCGCACCATGCCGTCGATCCGCGGCGGCATGGTCGCCGAGAACAGCGCGGCCTGCCGGTTCTGGGGAGTTTCGCCCAGTATCAGCTCGATGTCCTCGGCGAAGCCCATGTCAAACATCTCGTCGGCCTCGTCGAGCACGACGATCTCAAGGCCGCTCAAGTCCAGCGTTCCCCTGGTGATGTGGTCGAGCGCGCGCCCGGGCGTCGCCACCACGATGTCCACGCCACGGTCAAGCGCACGCAGCTGCCTGCCAATCGGCTGCCCGCCGTAGACCGGCAGCACCCGCACGCTCATGTCGCGCCCGTAGCTGTGCATCGCCTCGGAGACCTGTATCGCGAGCTCGCGCGTGGGCACGAGGATCAGGGCGAGCACCCCCGCCGGTCCGTTCCTGCCGAGGATCCGCTGGAGCACGGGAAGCGCGAAGGCAGCCGTCTTGCCCGTCCCCGTCGCGGCCTGCCCGACCAGGTCACGGCCCGCGATCAGAGGCGGGACGGCGGCTCGCTGTATTGGCGTCGGCTCCTCGTAGCCGAGGCCAGACAGCGCTCGGCACAGTCCGGGGGCCAGCCCCAGCTCGGCGAAGCCGCTGGCATCCGCGTCATCGTCGTCCCCGGCCAATGAACAACCGCCTTGCTCGTTAAGCACCTATACACTCCCGCACTGGTTACATCCCTGGCCGCTCTGTGGAGCGCTGCCCCCGGCCGGGTACCGATCCAGCGCGGCGTTGACCCTCGCGTCACCTGCCATGTCCCGGCCACGGCACTGACACCGAGCACGGCCTCCGTTACAGCAGCAATCGTCGTAACGGACCGGCCGCGAGCTGGCGTTCCAGCCCACGGCTTACGCCTCGCTCATGCGGACCCCGCGCGCTGGTTTCCCAAGGTTAAGGGAGCCGTAGCTGTCGATCTCCGGTAAGCGCACTAATACGTCCCAGGCCATCAGCGCGCGGGCCGGCGCCTAGCGCTGCTTCTCCAGGTCCTGAAGGGAAGCACACAACGTCGTTCTCCGCGAGCCCGCAACCGACACGAACACAAGACAACCACAACCGCGGGCTACAGCCGATCCGGCGCCCGATTCATTCCCAGCCCGGGATCAGCAGAACCATGACCGCCCGGCAGCATCCACTCCACCAGGACAGCCCCCGCGCACGCCCCTCGGCC
>DATBQV010000381.1:0-10302 GCA_036560625.1 Gemmatimonadales bacterium | reverse complement strand
ATCCACCGCCTTGCGGGGGCACGTGCGGCAGGGCTCCTTCATCCACGCGTCCCCGCGGAACGCCTGGAACCCCGGCGACTCCTGCCAGATCCACTCGAGCGAATGGTCCCGAACCGTCGGGAACGACAGGGAAGTGATGCTGCTCGCCGCGTGACACGGCAGCGCCTGCCCGTTGGGAGTGACCACAATGTAGAGCTTGCCCCACCCGCCGTAGCAGGCCTTGGGGTACTGCTCGTGGTAGTCGGGCAGTACGAAGAGGATCTGCATCTTCTTCCGGTACCGCTCGATCGCCGCCTCCGCGATCTCCTTGGCCTTGGACACCTGCTCCCGCGTCGGCATCAGGGCCGCCCGGTTCTTGAGCCCCCAGCCGTAGTACTGCGTGTTGGCCAGCTCCAGCCGGTCGGCGCCCAGGCTGCCGGCCAGGTCGATCAACTCACCGATCCGGTCGAGATTCGCCCGATGGAGCACGACGTTGATCGAGAACGCGAAGCCCAGCTCTTTCACCAGGGCGATGGCGGCGCGCTTCTGCTTCACCGAGCTCACCCCGGCGATGCGCTCGGCCGACTCCGCGTCGGAATCCTGAATGGAAACCTGAATGTGCTCAAGCCCGGCCTCGCGCAGCGCTTCGGCGCGCTTCCGCGTGAGCCCGAGCCCGGAGGTCACCAGGGTGCTGTACAGCCCGAGGCCGCGCGCGTGAGCCGCCAGCTCTTCGAGGTCTTTTCGCACGAGCGGCTCGCCTCCGGAGAGGCCGAGCTGGAGCACGCCCAGCTGACGGGCCTGGGTGAAGACCCGCTTCCAGTCGTCGGTGGAAAGCTCGGCATCCGCGCGGATCAGCTCGAGCGGGTTTGAGCAATACGGACAATGGAGCGGACACCGGTGGGTCAGCTCGGCCAGCAGCGTGGTGGGACGGTCGGACGTCATTGGATCAGCTCTCTCTCCGCCAGCCCCGACAGATACTCGGTTACGTCGGCGGTCACGTCGGTCTGGTAACGCTCGCCCAGAACCCGGGCGATCTCCGTCAGGGTCCGCTTGCCGTCCACCAGCTCGAGCACCGCGGCTCCCGTGTCGTTCAGCAGCACCGCGCCCTCCGGGTAGAGGAGAATGCGCCGTTGCCGGACCGGGTCGTAGTCGAGCCGCGCGAGCCGCCAGAGGCGGGGGACGAAGTCGGGACTCAGAGGCATGCCGCGCTCAGTCGAGGTAGGCATGATGGATGGTGTCGATCATCGCCCAGAGCATGTCCAGCTTGAAGGCGAGCGCCTCGAATGCCGCGCGCTGGCTGTCAACCGTGGTGCAATGCCGCTTGACGATGGCGAGCCCGTGCGTGACGTCGCGCGGGGCCTGCACCAGACGGCTCTTGAAGTAGTCGAGCCCTTCCGGCGGAATCCAGGGGTAGTGCCGGGGAAACGACTCGATCCGTTGCTGGTGGATCTTGGGGGCAAACAGCTCGGTCAGGGACGACGCACACGCCTGCACCCACGGCTTGGTGCGGCAGAACGTGACGTACGATTCGCAGATCAGCCGCACGGCCGGCAACACGTGGCGCTCATCCTCCATCTCCTCGCGCGGCACGCCGAGCGATATGCCGAGGCGGATCCACAGCTCGATGCCGCCGGTGCCCGGCGCCGTGCCGTCGTGGTCGATGATGCGCTGGATCCACTCCCGGCGCACGTCGGGGTCCGGGCAGTTCGACAGGATGGCGGCATCTTTCCGCGGAACCACCCGCTGATAGGCGAGGCGGTTCGCCACCCAGCCCTGGAACTGGCGCTGGGTCAGCTTCCCCTCGTACATCAGCTTGTGGAACGGGTGCTCCACGTAGTACGAGCCCTGGAAACTGCGAAGCGCCTGCTCCAGCTCATCAGGGGCGAGCGGCCGGTCGAGCCGGGGGAAGGGCGCCTGCGGCGGAGTCGCCAGTTGGGAAGCGTGCAAGGGTGCTGTCGTCATCGTAGCTCCGTTCACACGTCGAACCGCATCCCGTCCATACCGACCAGCAGCCCGTGCTCCACGACCTGCGCCCGCTCGGGCGAATCCTCGATGAGCATCGGGTTGGTGTTGTTGATGTGCGTATACACCCGGCGGGGCGTCCGCAGGGCGGCCAGCTGCTCCAGACTGCCGCCCGGTCCCGAGATGGGCAGATGATCCATCTGACGCGCCGTGCGGTCACCGATGCCGAGCCGGATCAGCTCGTCGTCGGTCCAGAACGTACCGTCGAACAGGGCAAGGTCGACCGCGTCGAGGCGAGCCAGCAGACCCGCGTCGAGCCCACCGCACCCGGGTACGAAGGCGCAGGACCCGCCCGTCGCCCGGTCACGCAGCACGAGCCCGATCGTGTGGCCGGCGAGCTCTTCGCTGGCGAACCTGGGAGGACCGGCGGGCACCTGGAACGTCTCGACCGAAAGCCCGCTCGCGGAGCCATCCGGGTAGGTCAAGGGGACCGGCCCGCCCTGCGGCGGCAGCTCGACCACGTCCACCTCCGCAAAGGCGCGGGTGACCGGCAGAATGCTGGAATCCCGCTCGAGCACCTGGCGCACGGCGCAGGTCAGATAGAGCTGAAGCCGGCGTCCCTCGCGCAGGAGCACGATGCCGAGCGTGTGGTCCAGCTCGGCGTCGGTCGTGACCACGCCGGCCACCGGGACATGCCGCGGGCCGCTCGGCGGCTCGACGGGTAGACGGGCGAGCTGCTCGCGCACGTCCGGCGACGCATTGAGCAGGAACCACCGCTGTCCGTCCGCGGTCACGGCTGCTGAAGACTGGGTGCGGGGGCGCGCGCGCGCCGGCTCGCGCCGGGCTACGCGGCAGCTCGGACACCAGCAATTCCATTGGGGGAAGCCGCCGCCGGCGGCCGTGCCAAGCAGGGTGATCTGCATCGTCGCGTCGCGACCGCGGGCCTAAAAAGCTAAGGGGCTCGCTTGCGCGAGCCCCCGCAGTCCTGATGCCGCAGTCTTAGAGGGTCGCGACGTACGCGGTGACTTCCATCGTGACGGCGACGACTTCGGCTTCGGGCTTGGTCCAACGCATCTGAACCTCCGCTTGGTGAATGATTGGGGCCAAGTGGCCCGATCGGGTTGGGTGCCTTCACCCAGTCGGGCCTTACTAGAACCCGACGACACCCTCCTACAGGCAGATGCCATGCCGAAACGGTCAGCGTATTGGACATACCGCCATAATTCATTGTAGCGTAGCACCTTACGATAGCATGGGGTCATTGTCACGGGTTTTCTGACGGGAGCACGAGGTGGGTGATCTCATCCAAGTGGGTTATATCACCCACCGCCAATTCACCCTTGGATGCCGAACTTTTTCAGCCGATAGCGCAGTGTATCACGCGAGATCCCGAGGCGTTGCGCCGCCCGAGTCTGGTTGCCGCCCGCCTCCCGGAGCGCCTGCTCGATCATCGCCTTCTCCCACTGGGCCAGATCCACGCCCGGCGGCGGGAAGCCCGCCGGCACCGGGACGGCCACCGTGGTCTGCTCCGGCTCGCCGTTGCCGGCCGCCTCGGCCGCCTCAGCTTCCTCGGGTGCGGTGGCGAGAGACAGGTGCTCCACTTCCAGCGCCGGCCCCTGGCTCCACAGCACCGCCCGCTCGATCACGTGGCTCAGCTCCCGGACGTTGCCGGGCCACGGGTACCGAAGCAGGCGCTCGCGGGCGAGCGCATCAATGCGCCGCACGTCCCGACCGTACTTGGCGCTGAACTGGCGCAGGTAGTGATCCGCCAGCCGTAACACGTCGTCGCCCCGCTCGCGAAGGGGCGGCAGGCGCAGGAGGATGACCGCGAGCCGGAAGTAGAGATCCTTGCGGAACCGCTCGCGCTGGGACTCACGCTCGAGGTCGCGGTTCGTCGCCGCCAGGATGCGCACGTCGATCGTGCGATCCCGGATGCCTCCCACGCGGCGCACCGTGCGCTCCTCGATGGCACGCAGGAGCTTCCCCTGGAGGGCAAGCTCGATGTCTCCGACCTCGTCGAGGAAGATGAACCCGCCCTCCGCCGCCTCGAACAGGCCGAGCTTGGACTCCTTCGCGTCGGTGAACGCACCGCGCTCGTAGCCGAAGAGCTCGGCTTCCATCAGCGAGCCCGGCAGCGCGGTGCAGTTGACGTCGATGAAGGGCTCGTCCGAGCGGGTGCCCGACGCGTGGATGGTTCGCGCGACGAGCCCCTTGCCGGTGCCGGTCTCGCCGGTGATCAGCACCGGGGGCGTCTCCTCGAGCGCGGCGATCTGACGAGCTCGTTCGAGCACGGCGCGCATGGCCGGCGATTCGCCCACGACGCCGCCGAATCCCTCCTCCCGGGCCGCCTGCCGCCGGTAGTAGGACAGCTCTCCCTCGCGGCGGGACTGCTCCCGGGCGCGGTCGGCCAGCAGCTTCAGCTCCTCGAGATCGACCGGCTTCTTGAGGTAGTCGAACGCGCCCAGCTTCACGGCCTCCACCGCGCCTTCGATGGTGCCGTGCGCGGTCATGATGACGACCGGAATCGCGGCGTCGAACTCCCGGATGCGCTTGAGCAGCTCGATCCCGCTCATTCCGGGAAGGCGCACGTCGGTGAAGACCACGTCCGGGCGAAGGCGCTCCAGCAGCGCCAGCGCCGTCTCGGCGTCGCCGGCGACTTCGGCCTCATAGCCGGATTCAGCGAGGAAGGCCTTCACGGCGCGGGCGAGCGTGCGCTCATCGTCCACGATGAGCACGGTCGGTCCGCTCACGCGCTCCTCCCGGTTGCGTCGGCGGCTTCCGCGGCCGCGGGGAGACGCACGCTCACGGTGGTGCCCTGTCCCGTCCGGCTCGCGATCTCGAGGCGGCCGCCGTTCTGCTCGACGTAGCGTTTCGCGATGGCGAGTCCCAGTCCCGTACCTTCGGCCCGGGTGGTGAAGAACGGCTCGGTCACGCGGGGCAGCGCCTCCTCGGGAATGCCACCCCCGGTGTCGGCGATTCTGACGACGACGCTGTCCCGGCCGCCCTCACCGCCTGCTTCCCGCCGCCCTGCGATCGCCAGCCGGCCGCCGGCAGGCATCGCATCGAGCGCATTGGAGATCAGCTCTACCAGGGTCTGCTCCATCTGCATCGGGTCGACCAGCACCGGGGGCAAGTCCGGCGGCATATCAACGCTCAGCTCGATTTTACGCTCGTCGAGCAGTTGCGCGAAGGCCGGCAACACGCCCTCGACCAGCTGGGCCACGCCTTCGCGCAGCGGGTGGAACGGTGCGGGTCGAGAGAAACTCAGCAGATGGGTGATGCGCCGGTCGAGCCGGTCGACCTCGTCGATGATGGCGCTCAGTTGCTCCCGCGACGCCGGCGAGTCGGGGCGCTTGAGCGCGAACTGCGCGGCCGCGCGGAGACTCGCGAGCGGATTCCGCAGGCCGTGCGCGACCGCGGCGGACATCTCGCCGATCGAGGCGAGCTTTTCAGACTGCACCAGCTTGGCCTGGGTCTGGCGCAGGCGCCCCGTCATATCGGCGAAGGCACGCGCCAGGTCGCCGATCTCGTCCTGGCGCTGCGTGGCGATCGGGTGCTCCAGGTCGCCGGCACCGACGACACCCATCGCTCCGCGAAGCTCGTTGATCGGACGCACCATGCTGCGGGTGATCAGCCAGGAGGCCAGCAGGCCCGCGCCGATGGCCGCGGCGAAAATCCCGACGAGCAGCCGCCGTTCGGTCTCGACGATCTGCTCGACGCGGGTGAACGCCTGCTGGACGCTCGACTCACGCGTCCTGCGGTAGATCTCCCGGTTCACCCGCGCGAGACCCGGGAGCAGCCGGAGCTTGAGCTCGCTCCGGGCGAGCGCATACGCGGTCTCCCGCTTGCCCCCGTCGGCCAGCGCAATCACGCTGTCTCCCGTCGCGCGGATCTCGCGCTGAATCTGGCGCACGCCGTTGGCCAGGTCCATCTGCTCCGGGGGCAGCTGGCCGGCCCAGCGATCGAGCCAGTAGTCCACCACCTCGCCGCCGAGACGCCACTCCTGCCGGGCCTCGGGATCGAGGCCGGTGAGGTGTCGCCAGATCGCCTCGGTCTGGTCGAACATGGCGTTCTCGACGTCGGCGTAGGTCCGGTTGCGAGCGAGGCTCCCGCCGAGGGCCTCGAGGGCGCGGCGCTCGAGGGCGTTGCTGCGGATGGCCTCGGCGCCGACGAGCAGGGCGGGGAGGGCCATGAGGGAAAACCCGAGGAGGAGCTTCCGCTGAACGGTCATGGGAGCGGCGAGAAGTATGAAACGCGCCGCCTCAGTGCGCCATCCCGCCTCCGCGCGCGCGGCCGGTCCGGAAGAGCAGCAGCAGCGGGAGCACCGCGGTGAAGGAGAGCCCCATGACCAGGAAGACCTTCTCGAAGGCGAACACCGACGCCTGCTGATTCAGCCGGAGCTCGAGCAGCGCCGAGGCCTTGAGCTGGGCTTGCGCGAGGGAGCCGCCCAGGTGCTGCATCGAACGGGTGACCGCGTCGAGCCACCCGCGGGTGGCGGTGTCGGAGGCGGTGAGGTGCGCCGAGAGGGCGCTCCGGGCATGGTCGGTGAACCGGCTCAGCAGCGTTGCGGTCACCGCGATGCCGAAGCTCCCGCCCAGCTGCCGCGAGAGATTGAACAGACCGGTGCCCTGGGGGATCTGCCCCGGTGTCAGGTCTGCTACCGTGGCGCTCGTGAGCGGCACGAACACGAGACCGATGCCGAAGCCGCGGAGCACCATCGGCCAGAACATGTCCGAGAGACCGGTTTCGATCGTGAAGTGGTAGTGCATCCACATGGAGGACAGGAACATGAGCACGCCGGTGGTGATGAGCAGTCTGGCGTCCACCCTGGACCCAATACGCCCCACGACGGCCATCGCGATCGCGCTCGAGATCGCACCGGGCAGAATCACCTTGCCGGTGTCCCAGGCCGTGTACTGGAGGACATTCTGGAGGAACACCGGCAGGGCGAAGACGCTCGAATAGAGCGCGAAGCCGAGCAGCACGGCGAAGGTGACGCCGACGGCGAGCTGGCGGTTGCGGAGAATGCGAAGGTCGACCATCGGGTAATCCGTCCGCAGCTCGTGCCAGATGAAGCCGATCACGCCGATCGCCGCGAGGACTCCTTCGACGACGATCTCGCGCGAGTCGAACCAGTCTTTGGCCTCTCCGCGCTCCAACATCACCTGGAGCGCCCCGATGCCCAGAATGAGGAACGCCAGCCCCCACCAGTCCACCGTCTCGGTCTCGTGCTCCGCTTCGTGCGCCGGCTCCGGCACCAGCCGCCACGTCAGAAACCCGGCGAGCACGCCGAGCGGCAGGTTGATGTAGAAAATCCAGGGCCAGGAGTAGTTGTCCGTGATCCAGCCGCCGAGCGTCGGTCCCAGCGTCGGTCCGACCATCACGCTCATCCCGAAGATGGCCTGGCCCGCGGCCCGCTCCTCGACGGGAAACACGTCGAAGAGAATCGCCTGCGCCGTGGAGATCAGCGCGCCCCCACCGATGCCTTGGACTACGCGGCCCCCCACGAGCACCCCCAGCGACGACGCGTTGCCGCAGAAGAACGAGGCGATCGTGAAGAGAATGATGGAGCCGGTGTAGTAGTTCCTCCGGCCGAACCGGGCCGACAGCCAGCTTGTGAGCGGGAGCACGATCACGTTGGCCACGATGTAGCCGGTGGACACCCAGGCGATCTCGTCCAGCGTGGCGCCCAGCTCGCCCATCATGTGCGGGATCGCCACGTTGACGATGCTGGTGTCCACCAGCTCCAGCACGCTCGCCAGCGCCACCGCGAACGCGATGAGATAGCGATACCGGTAGACGTCCGCCCGCTGCAGGCCGCCGGTCCTGGCCGGCAGCGACATCGTCGCCATCAGCCGACTACCTGGTGGCGATGTCCACGACCGCCGACATGCCCGGGCGCAACGGCCGCGCCGGGTCGGGCGGATCATCCACGGCAATCCGAACGGGCACCCGCTGCACCACCTTGGTGAAGTTGCCGGTCGCGTTGTCCGGCGGCAGCAGCGAGAAGCGGGCGCCGGTCGCGGGGCTCAGGCTCTCGACGTGCCCGTGGAAGACGTGTCCCGGATAGGCATCGACGGTGAACGTCGCCTTGTCACCGATGGCCACGTGCTCGAGCTGGGTCTCCTTGAGGTTCGCCGTGACCCAGACGTCGTGGTCGGGCACGATCGACATGAGCGTCTGGCCCGACTGGACCAGCGCCCCCACCTCCGCGCTCCGCTTGGCGACGATCCCGTCCGTCGGGGCCAGAATGTTTGCGTAGCTGGCCTGAAGCCGCGCGTTGTCGGCCGCGGCCTCCGCGGCCGCCAGGCGCGCCCCGGCACCCGAGAGCGCCGCACCGTACGCGGAGACCTGATCGCCCGCGGCGGCGGCCTGCTTGCGCGCCGATTCCAGCTGGGCGGCGGCGCCATCGTACGCCGCCTGTGCCGCGTCGAGCTGCTGCGCCGGCACGATGCGGTTCGCCGCCAAGCCACGAATGCGCTCGAGATCGGCCGCGGCCCGCTTGAAGCCCGCCTGAGCCGAGACGACGTTGGCCTGCGCGCTCGCCTGCTGCGCGTGGCTCCAGGCCAGCTGCGCCCCGGCCTGGCCGCGGCCGTGCGTCCCACCGGCCGCGGCGCGCGCGTCCGCGAGATCGGCCTCCGCCTGCTGGAGGCGGACGAGGAGGTCCCGGTCGTCGAGGACAACGAGCGTGTCGCCCGCCTTGACGTGCTGGTTGTCGTCGACCAGCACGCGCGAGACAAACGCCTGGACCTTGGGCGCGATCACCGTGATGTGCCCATCCACCTGCGCGTTGTCGGTCGTGACGTGGCTCAGGCCGTAGATGTATTTGCGGCCGCCCCAGACGGTGACGGCGATGACGAGCACGCCGACCAGGATGAGCGGGAGGCGCCTGCGGCGCACGCCCACCTCGGGGGCGGCGGCGGCCTGAGTGCCGGGGAGATCCATCGCGATATCGGTAGCCATGGGATGCGTCTCGGTTCGTGTCCGGTTACTGCAGGTGATCGATGATGCCGAGCGCCCGGTACGCGCTCACGCGCGCGGTGCCATAGTTGACGCGCGCCTGAATCAGCGCGTCCCGGGCCGCGATGACCGCGCTCTGGGCGTTGGTGGTCTCCACGCTCCCGGCCACGCCCGCGCGAAAACGCTCGTCCGCCTGGGCCAGCTCCTGCTCCGCGAGACGGAGCCGGTCACCCGCGATCGCCACCTGCTGACGGGCGGACGCGACGTCGAGCACGGCCTGGCGTGCTTCCGTCTCGACCTGGTTGCCGAGGTCTCGCTCCCGCACCACCTGGGCGTCGAGTCGTGACTGCTGCTCGCGGGCGCGCGACTGCCGGCGGAACCCATCCAGAATGGGAACGCTCACGCCGAGCTGGACCTGGTAGGTCCCGGAGAGGTCATCCATGGACGTCCCGGACTGCTGGTAGTACCCGCTCAGCCCGACACTCGGGAGGTTCTCGGCCTTGATCGCCGTGAGCGTGCGACGGATGGCCGTGGTGCGGCTCCGCTCGGCTTCCAGCTCGGCGCGGCGCTCGCGGGCGTAGCGACCGGCTTCATCGGGATCGAGGGGCAGATCGATCGCGCCCAGGCCCAGCGAGTCGCCCAGCTCCAGCGTCGCGCTCGGCGCCAGGTCCAGCGCCCGAAGGAGATCCAGGCGGGTCCGATCGACGGCGTTGCGAGCCAGCTCGAGCTCGGTGCGCACGGCGCCATAGCTCACCTCGCTCCGGGTGGCGTCGATCGCGGGACTCACGCCCGCCGCTACCAGCTGACGGGCCTGGTCGAGCAGCGTCGCGGCCACGACGCTGTCGGCTTCGCGAGCGCGAACGGTCTCGCGGGCGCTCAACACCCGCAGATAGGCGAGGCCGGCGGTAGCGCCGGCAAGCTCACCGACGGCCCGGGCGTCGAGCCCGGCGGCCGCTGCGCTGTCCCGGGCGGCGCGCAGCCGGGCGAACGCGGCCGCGTCGAAGAGCGTTTGCGAGGCGCCGATCCGAAAACGCCAGAGCGAGAAGGGATCGGTCACCTCGGGTAAACCGGGGAACGTGATCCCAAACTCGGAGAGGTTCTCGGTCTGGCGCGAGTAGTTCGCCGCCCCGGCCACGTTGGGCAGCAGATCAGCCCGGCGGTCGCCGATCCGCTCGTTGGCGACCCGGGCGTTGAGCTGCGCAAGCGTCGCGGCCACGCCGCGCTCGCGACCGATGCGAATCGCGTCCAGCAACGTCAACGGCCCCGACGCTACCGGCGTCGCGGTTGGTTGCTGTGCAGCCAGTGGTCCGGCGAGCAGCGGAAGCAGGAGGGCGGTGCGAAGGCGCATGGCGGAGCTAGCGTGCGGGTTCCGGGCGGGCAAGCACGCCGTTCAAAGCGAAG
>DATBQV010000380.1:0-2365 GCA_036560625.1 Gemmatimonadales bacterium | reverse complement strand
GAACGGCACGGCGGGATCGGGGGCGTGGAGCTGGTAGAGAGCGATGCGCTCGACCCCGAGCGCGGCGAGTGACGCGTCGCAGGCCTGTTCCAGCGACCGGGCGCGTCCGTCACGCTCCCAGCGGCCGCCGGGACGGGTCATGCCGCCCTTGGTCGCAACCAGCACCCGGTCACGCGCACCCGGCCATGCGGCTACCGCGCGGGCGACCAGACGCTCGTTGTGGCCCAGGTCGGTCTGGTCCAGACAGTAGACGTTGGCGGTGTCGATGAGAGTGACGCCGGCGTCGAGCGACGCGTGGATGACCCGGATGGCCTGAGCCTCGCTCGGCCGGTCCTGCAGGGAGAGATGCATCCCGCCGAATCCGATGGCGGAGACGGCGGGCGCCTTGGGCCCGAGGGCCCGTTCAAGCAAGGCCGAGCTGTTTGGTCAGGCGGGCCCAGTCGGAGAGCGAGACCGTGCCGTCGTCCTTGAGGGGAGTGAGGGCCGCCAGGATCTCGGCGCGTGAGCCTTGGATGCGCCGGTCCCGCAGCTCCCCGATCATTCGCGCGAAGCGCTGATCATATCCCGAGGCGTCCACCTCGCCGTTCTTGAGCATGGCGCTCAAGTGCTTCAACTCTTCCGCGACCCGCGCGGGAGTGACCGGCTTGAGCGTCCCGCCCTGCTGGTCCGACATGCGCGCTCCTTAGTGAGTGTCCCCTGCGCCCGGCTGGCGGGCGGCTCCCGGACGAAGATAGAGCGCTGGTACGCCCTCGCAAGTTTCAGCGCGTGCCCGCCCGTGGGGGCGGCGGCTTGACCGCCACCCGCACGCCGCCCTGCGCCAATTTCATCGTTCCATCCTCCGGAATGGCGACCAGCAGGTCGCGGCCGGTCGACGTGAGGGCGGGATAGTTCGCGCCGACCTGCGCCATCAGCGGCACCAGGATGCCTTCGGGCAGGGCCACCCCGTTGATGAGCAGCGAGCGCAAATGAAAGCGTACGACGCCGGGACGAGCCCGCTGCAGCGACACGTCCGCCGCGATCACTGACGCGGGATCGAGGAACATCAGGGCCGGGCCCAACTGGGCCCGCACCGCCTCGGGGAGGTCCTGCACCCGCCCGCTCAGCGTGACCGCACCCGTATCCACGGCCACCTCGATGGCGAGGTTGTCGGGGACGGGCCGCACGCCGAGCCGCGCGACGAGATAGGACGCGAAGTCCCCGCCCTCGACGAACGCCTCCGGACTCTGACGATCCACGTAGACCGAATCCACCAGCGCGGACGCGCGATACACGCCTGCGTCCGACAACCGCCCGGGAGTGGGAGGCACAGGCGCCGGGGCGGTGGTCTGAGCCCGGCCGGACGGCGGCGTGAGCAGCCCGACGGCGAGGAGCGCGGAGGTGAGCCAGAGGCGCATTGGGGGAGTGTAGCCACCCCGAGGCGGGAGCGTCCAGCCGCCCGTCAGGGAAGCTCCCAGTCGCTCCGGAGCCGGGTGTAGACGGGGTCGGGAAGCTGCACGAGAACGGGCGTCCGGGCCGCGTCGAGCCAGCGCATCACCTCGACGAGCCGATCGACCTCCATGGCGGTGCAGCCGACCGTCGGCGACCGCGGCCCGCTCCAGACGTGGAGGAAAATGCAGGAGCCCCCGCCTGCCACGCGGTGCGAGCCGCTGTTGTGCTCGACCACGACGCCCCACCGGTAGGCCTCGTCGGACCGGCGCATCTCCTCCGCGCTGGCCCAGGACGGCGGTCCGTCGGCCGGACGAAAGCGCAGTTCGTTGTAGTGATCAGAGGCTGGGTCGTCCACGCACTGGAGCGTCGGCACCGCCTGGACGTACGCGATCCGAAGCTCACGCGCGGAGTCGGCCGGCGCATAGCCGAACGCGGCGCCGAGCTGGAACTCGCCGGCGGGTGACTTGCCGTCGCCCTCGTGCTTCACCGGCTCGCCGGTCTCGGGCGCCGCGCGCACGCCGATCCCCCAGGCGAGCCCGGTGCGACCGATGACGACGGGAATCGAGTCGCCCACCGCGAGCCATGGCCGGTCGGGCGTTCGCTCGTAGCGGCGGAGCCATCCGGTCGTGGCGTCCCAATCGCGGGTCCGCACCACCACCAGTTGCCGCGCACCGGGCGACGGTGTGCCGGGCGACGCGTGGCCCGCGCAGGCAATGAGTCCGAGGAGTGGGAGCACGGCGATTCTCACCATGGAATCAGGCGACATTGGGCCGCCGCAGGACCAGAACGAGCGCGGGCAGCCAAACCAGCACCGCGACGATCGGCCAGCGCGCGGCGATCGAGCCGGTCAGGCTCACCGAGCCGGGCGGGACCGCCCAGTCCTGCACGAACGCCGCGACCCAGGAGGCAAGTGCCAAGGCGTATCCCTCGCGCGGCG
>DATBQV010000379.1:0-3042 GCA_036560625.1 Gemmatimonadales bacterium | reverse complement strand
CACTTGGCGCCCTTCAGGAAGAGCTTGGTCTTCTCCCGGCGGCAGAGCTTGCAGTCCGGGCCTGTGTATCGAGCCATCTGTCGCTATCTCCTCAAGCCCTCAGACCCGGCGCCGCTTCGGCGGCCGGCAGCCATTGTGCGGGACGGGGGTCATGTCCTGGATCGAGCCGACCTCCAGCCCGGTCGCCTGCAGCGACCTGATGGCGGTCTCCCGGCCCGAGCCCGGGCCCTTGACGAAGACGTCGACCTTGCGCATGCCGTGCTCCATCGCGCGGCGCGCCGCGGCTTCCGCCGCCATCTGCGCGGCGTACGGGGTTGACTTGCGCGATCCCTTGAACCCGACCTGACCCGCGGACGCCCACGAGATGACGTTGCCGGTCGGGTCGGTAATCGAGATGATCGTGTTGTTGAACGTGCTCCTGATGTGGGCGTGCCCGTGAGCGACGTTCTTCCGCTCCTTGCGGCGCACCTTCTTGGCGGCCTGCTGACGGCTCCTTGGCGGCATATCCTTCTTTGGCTTCCTTGTGAGGTGATCGATCCGCGGTCCTGGCTAACCGACGGACTACTTCTTCCCGGCCTTCTTCTTGCCGGCCACCGTCTTCTTCTTGCCCTTGCGGGTGCGCGCGTTCGTCTGCGTCCGCTGCCCGTGCACCGGGAGCCCGCGACGGTGGCGGATGCCCTGGTAGCAGCCGATCTCGACCTTGCGCCTGATGTCGGCCTGGACCTCGCGGCGCAGGTCACCTTCGACCTGGTAGGTCGAGTCGATCCAGTCGCGGAGCTTCATCAGCTCTTCGTCGGTGAGGCTGCTGACCCGGGTGTCGCCGCTGACGCCGGTTGCCTCCAGCGTCTGCAGCGCCCTCGTGCGGCCGATGCCGTAGATGTAGGTGAGCGCGACCTCGAGCCGCTTATCGCGGGGGAGGTCCACTCCAGAAAGCCTGGCCATGTGCGGGCAGTTCTCCTTCGTTTCGCGGAGGTCCTTCGCGCCGCCCCCGCGTCCTGCCCGGACGCGGCCCCGGCCTCCGTCCGGGGGTCGCAGCCTGAGATGGCTGCCTGCGGTGCGCGTCTATCGCTGTGTCAGCCCTGGCGCTGCTTGTGCCTGGGGTCCGTGCAGATGACCATGACTCGGCCGTGCCGACGGATGATCCGGCACTTGCTGCAGATCTTCTTGACGCTCGGCTTGACCTTCACGGTGTTTTCTCCACTAAATCTGATGCTTGCTATTACTTGTACCGGTACACGATCCGCCCGCGACTGAGGTCATAGGGGCTGAGCTCCACGACCACGCGGTCGTCAGGCAGGATGCGGATGTAGTGCATCCGCATTTTCCCGCTGATGTGAGCGAGAACCTTGTGCCCGTTGTCCAGCTCCACCCGGAAGAAGGCATTCGGGAGTGACTCGACAACCGTGCCTTCAATCTCAATGGCGCCGTCTTTCTTGGGCATGTCCTCCGCGCTTCGCTCTATATGGTGTGGTCCGCGCCTAGGCGCGGTCGGTCTGGCCGTACTTGCCGGCCCGGGCGGTAAGCCTGCCCGCCCGGACTCACGCCGCGCTGGCTTACGTCAGCGGGACGAGAAAACCGGAAGAACATTCTTAGGTCGGTATCGTGGTCGCGTACGCGACCCCCCGAGCGCCGGCCAGGCAGGACCCAGCAGATGGGCCGGAGACGAGTGTACTCGACCCTGTGCCCCGACGCGAACCGCCCAGGTTATATGACACTCCAGAGTACGCCGCTATTCCCCGTGACGCTGCGAACGGCGGACTATCGCCCATATCCACGGCAGCGCGATCAGCGCCCACCAGGGGAACCAGGTGCCGCCGCCGACCACGGCGGCGACCGCCCAGATGGCGACGAGCGCCGAGGTAACCGCCGCCCACACGCCCATGGCCACCGTCCCCGGCGCGAACCTGGCCGGGCCGTGGCCGCCCAGGTCGGCCGGCAGCAGCGACTGCCCGAGACGCGGCGGAGCGCGCCGCAGCGAGGCGTCGGGCAGCTGGTACAGGTCGATGGCGGGCAGGTCTCCCATCAGCTCGTCGAGCTCGCCGAGCGTCGTCGCCTCCATGGCGCGGTCCATGCGCTCGTGGAACTCCTCCGCGGTCAGCCGGCCGGCGGCGTGGTGCTCGCGCAGCAGCGTCACCGCGCGGTCGCGATCCGTGTCCGAGGCGCGGATTCGCGGGTCACCAGGCACCGGGCACCCTCCTAGGTCGGCGGAACGCTTTCCGGGTCCTTCTTCCTAGTATCACCGAGGCTTGTTTCCGTTATGTCGGGGTACCCGGCGAACCCGGATTCGCCGCCGTCCTCGGCCGTCAGTACCCAGGGCCCGTCGGGGGTGATCGCGACCGTGTGCTCGAAGTGCGCGGCCCGGCTACCGTCGGCGGTGATCACCGTCCATTCGTCGTCGAGCAGGACGGTCTCCGGTCCTCCCAGCATCACCATCGGCTCGATGGCCAGCGCCATGCCCGGCCGCAGCCGCGGGCCGCGCCCCGCCCGGCCGTGGTTGGGCACCGGCGGGTCCATGTGCATCGCGCTGCCGATGCCGTGGCCGGTGTACTCCTGGACCAGGCCGTAGCGGCCGGACCGGCCGACGCTGGTCTCCACCGCGTGCGAGATGTCGCCGAGGCGGCGCCCGGCGCGAGCCTGGGCCAGTCCGTGCCACAGCGCGGTCTCGCACGCCTCGAGCAGGGCCGCGTCCGCGGCGGAGATGACGCCCACGCCGACGGTGACGGCCGCGTCCCCGTGCCACCCGCCGACGATGGCGCCGCAGTCGATGGAGATGATGTCGCCCTCGCGCAGGCTTCGCCGCGGGCTCGGGATGCCGTGCACGATCTCCTCGTTCACCGAGGTGCAGATGGTCGCCGGGTAGCCGTGGTAGCCCTGGAACGACGGGGTCGCGCCCGCGCCGCGGATCTCGGCCTCGGCGATCGCGTCTAGCTCCGCGGTGGTGACGCCGGGCCGGACCGCGGCGGCGAGGACGCGCAGGGTGCGTGCGACCACCAGCCCGGCCTCGCGCATCACCGCGATCTGCTCCGGGGTCTTGATCTCGAT
>DATBQV010000378.1:0-3784 GCA_036560625.1 Gemmatimonadales bacterium | reverse complement strand
CACTCGGCGGGGCGCCGCTCGCTCGACGCCGAATCCGCCGCCGCACTCGCCGTCACCTTCACCCGTCACGCCGGCGCGCTCACGGATGCCACCGGACTGGGTGGCCTCGACACCGCCGTACTGGAGACGCCGGGCGGACTCATGGTCGTGGCCCGCGTCGGGACGGACTGGCTGGTGGTCCTCCCCGGCGACAGCACCGACGCGGGGGCCCTGCTCTACGATCTGCGCTGTCACCGCGCCGCGCTCCTCGCCCTGCTCTGACGTGTCAGCCATCGACTACGCTCCCATGCAGCTCTGCATCGCGCCGCACGCACCATGAGGTGGGCGGTCATCCTCGCCGGTGGGTCCGGCACCCGCTTCTGGCCCCTCAGCACGCCCGACAATCCCAAGCACCTGCTTCCGCTCACCGGCCCGCGCTCCACGGCCGAGGAAGCGGTCGCGCGGCTCGAGGGCCTGATTCCGCGGGAGCGCGTGCTCGTCGTGACGGGCGCGGCCCTCGCCTCCCGGCTCGGCAGCCGCCTGGGCCTCGACCCCGGTAACCTGCTGGTCGAGCCCCGAGCCGCGTCGACCGGTCCCGCGCTGGTCTGGGCCACGTGGGAAGCATTGCGCAGGGATCCCGACGCCGAGGTGCTCTCGCTGCACGCGGACTGGTCGGTGGGCGATCCCGCCGCGTTCCGGCGCACGGCCGATCTCGCGCTGCGGACCGCCCGCGAATTCGATCGGCTCGTCACCGTGGGGATCGTACCGTCTCGGCCGGAAACGGGCTACGGCTACATCGTCCCCGGCGCGCCGCTCGGCGGCAACGCGAACAACGTGGCGCGCTTTTCGGAGAAGCCAAATGCGGCGACGGCGCTCGACCTGATGGCGGCGGGGGCGCTCTGGAACACGGGGCTCTTCGCCTGGACCGGCGCCACGCTGCTCCGGGAGATCGGCCTGCGCACGCCGGAGATCGCTCCGCATCTCGACGCGCTGCGTCGCGACGATGTGACCGGGTTCTTCCGGGCCGTCGTTCCGGTGTCCATTGACGTGGGCCTGCTGGAGCGGAGCAGCGCGGTGGCGGTGGTGAGTGGCGCGTTCGCCTGGGACGACGTCGGCACCTGGGACGCGCTGACCCGGGTCCGGCCCAAGGACGCGCACGGCAACGTACTCGTGGGGCCCGCGGTCGCCCACGAGTCCGCGGACTGCATGGTCTGGGCGGAGGACGACGTCGTCGTGCTCCACGGCGTGAAGGACCTGATCGTGGTCCAGGCGAACGGACGCGTGCTGGTGATGCCGCGCGAGCGCGCCCCGGGCCTCAAGCAGCTGCTGGACGCACTGCCTCCCGACGTGCGCGATCTGACCGAGTGACCCAGCTCTACCTGCTCGAGCCTGCGGCACCGGGCGCCGCGTGGGCGCCGTTCACCGGCGTCCGGCCGATCGCGGAGCTGCGGGCCGGGCTGTGGCGAATCCGCGAGCGCTGGGAACGGGCGCTGGGGCTGGCCGCCGCCGGCATCCTGGGCGCGCATGCCGAAGGGTTCCACGAGGCGGACGAGCCCCCCACGACCGCGCCTGCCGCGCTCACCGGTCCCGCCGTCGTCGTCACCAGCACTTTCGCTCCCACCGGGCGCGCCATCCCCCTGGCGCCCGACGCCCGGCGTCTCATGCACGGCGACACCCAGGTGGGCTGGATCGTTCCCGCGGGCGAGCGCTTCGATCCGGGCAGCGCCCGCGGCCGCGAGCTGCCGGTCGAAGGAGAACCGCTCTCCGGGACCTATTCCCTGCTCGACGCGCTCGAGCGTCTGCTGGGCGACGATTGCGCCGTGTTCCGCGGCCGCGGCGCCGCACCGGCGGGCGCGCTCGTGCTCGGCGACGCGGCCGACGTCGTCACCCAAGGCGCCGTGGTGGAGCCGGGCGTGGTGTTCGACGTCCGGGCCGGCCCGGTGGTGCTGGAGGCGGGCTCGGAAATCCTGAGCGGCAGCCGCCTGGAAGGCCCCACGTTCGTGGGTACCGGGACCCGGATCCTGGGCGGCCACGTCAGGGCATCGGTCGTCGGGCCGGAGTGCCGCGTCCGGGGTGAGGTGGCCGCCAGTGTGTTCCTCGGCTACGCCAACAAGGCGCACGACGGCTTCGTCGGCCACAGCGTCGTCGGGCGCTGGGCAAACCTCGGCGCCGGCACCATCACGTCGAATTTGAAGAACACCTACGGACCGGTGCACCTCGATGTGGCTGGTGAACGGATCGAGACCGGCCGCCTCAACGTCGGCACGCTCTTCGGCGATCACGCCAAGACCGCGATCGGCACGTTGCTTCCCACCGGTGCGGTCGTGAGCACCGGCGCCAACGTGTTCGGCGGCGCCGCCCCGAAGTACGTCCCGCCGTTCGCCTGGGGCGTCGCGGGGGAACGGATGACCGAGGACGGCTTCCTGCGGATCGCGGAGCGCGTGATGGCGCGGCGCCACGTCGCCTGGACCGACGCACGCCGCGACTCGCTGCGGCGCGCGTATCAGCGGGCGGGCCGCGCATGACCCGCCTCTTCGCGCTCGGCTCGGGATCGCGTGGCAACTGCTTCGCGCTGGCCTGCGACGGCGCGGTGCTGTTGATCGACGCGGGGTTCAGCGCCCGGGAGATCACCCGCCGGGCCAGCGCGGGCGGTCTGGCGCTGGACGGCGTCGTGGGCATCGTGCTCACCCACGAGCACGGCGACCACGCCCGCGGCGCCGCTCGACTCGCAAGCCGCTTGGGGGTTCCCATCCTCACAGCCCCCGGTACCCGCGATCGCCTCTCCGCCCAGGCCCGCGCGGCGACGCACCTGCCGCTCGGGCTCACGGTGGAGGTGGCGCTCGGACCGTTCACCATCCGCGCCTGCCCTACGAGCCACGACGCCGCCGAGCCGCTGGCGCTGGCGGTGCTCACCGTCGACGGCGCCCGGGTGGGGGTGGCCTACGACCTCGGCCGCGCCACGACGGCCACCCGGTATCTCCTTCGCGGGCTCACCGCGATCGTGCTCGAGGCGAACCACGACGACGTGTTGCTTCGGACGAGCGGGTACCCGCCGGTCGTGCAGCAGCGGATCGCGGGATCCGGCGGGCACCTGTCGAACCGGGCGGCCGCCGAGCTGCTGGCGGAGCTCCAGCATCCGGGGCTCGGCGTCGTCGTGCTCGCGCATCTGAGCCAGCGGTGCAACACGGCGGCAGACGCCCGCGCGACGGTCGAGCCCGCGCTCCGCCGTGCCGGCTTCCGTGGCGCGGTCTACGTGGCGGAGCAGGACATGCCGCTGCCGCCGATCGACGTCCGAGCGCTGGAGGTGCTCGAGCTGCCGCTCGCGCTCTAGGAGATCAGGAGGGGGACTGGTCGGGGTCGGGTGGGACGGGGATCGAGTCGGGCCTGGGAGTCGGCGGGCCCACGCGATCGAAGGTGATGGGCTCGTTGAGATCGCCGCCGGACAGCTCGAGCTGCTTGCCCTTCAGCTTAAGCTTGTAGCTCACCCACTCGCCGCCCAGCGCAAGCAGCAGGCTGTCCGCCTTGACCCGCCAGCGAACCGTCTCCTTCCCGTAGCTCGCGCTCGAGTCGGACCGCACGATAACGGTCCGGGGCCCGCTCTTCTCCCCTTGCTTCAGATCGAACTGCCAGATGCCGAGGAGGCTCCCCGAGGCGGAGGAGGTCTGGGCGGCTCCCTCGCCCGCAACCGCGATCGCGAGCGCCGCCGTCAAGCAGAAGATGCGCGTCATCCCCGAATTATACCGCGAACCGGGAGGGTTGAGCGAGGTGGGTACGGGGGTATTACACGAGGCGGGTTGAGGAGGGC
>DATBQV010000377.1:0-9164 GCA_036560625.1 Gemmatimonadales bacterium | reverse complement strand
GTCCACGATCTACTTCGGCGATACGGCCCGCGTCCCCTACGGACCGAAATCGCCCGAAACCGTCCGGCGCTACAGCCTCGAGATCCTGCAGTGGCTGCTGGGGCAGGGCGTGAAGGCCGTCGTCGTCGCCTGCAACACCAGCACCGCCCACGCGCTCGAGGCGCTGCGCGCCGAGTCCCCGGTGCCGGTGGTGGGCGTGATCCAGCCCGGCGCCCGGGCCGCGATCAGAGCATCGCGCGGGGGGCCGATCGGCGTGATCGGCACCGCCGGCACCATCGCGAGCAACGCGTACGCACGCGCCATTCACGCGCGGGCGCCGGATGCGCGGGTCGAGCAGCTGGCTTGCCCGCTGTTCGTCCCCTTAATAGAGGAAGGCTGGTTCGACCGCACGGCGACCGCGCTCATCGCCGAGGAGTACCTGGTGCCGCTGCGCCAGGTCGGCATCGACTCGCTGGTTCTTGGCTGCACCCACTACCCGTTGATCAAGCCGCTGCTCCAGCGGGTGGTGGGCCCGGGTGTGACGCTCATCGACAGCGCGCAGGAAACAGCGAGGGAGCTCGCACTGGTGCTGGAGCGCGCGGGACTGGCGGCGCCCGCCGGCCGGGCCGCCACGCACCGGTTCGTGGTCAGCGACGACGAGGCCCGGGTTCGCCAGGTGGGCGCCCGCTTCATCGGCGAGCGGCTGGAGTCGGTGGAGGTGGTCCCGTTGGGGTGAAGCGCCGTAGCTCCGCGGTCCGCGCCGTCACGACGGCGTAGCGGAACCCGTCGAACCAGGCACCGGGATTGACATAGTGGCGGCCCGGCGCGGTCTCAACCAGCGCGGCGCGGTGCGTGTGTCCCATCACCACGAAGCCAAGCGCTGGGTCGGCGGCCAAGAGCTGCTCGGCCCATGCCCGCTGCCGTGCGGCGGCCGCGTCCACCGAAGGCCCCGACAGGCCGTGCTCGCCGAGCCGCGCCGAGAGATAGTGGACGAGGGGGAACCCCAGGTCGGGGTGGATCGCGCGGTAAACCGCGGTCGCGGCACGAGTTGTCACCAGTCGCTGGAGCACCCTGGACCGCCGACGCGGGTGCGGCATCAGGTCGCCGTGGATCGCGAGGACCCGCCGGCCGCCAACGTCAAGCTCGAGCCGCTCGCGGCCCCAGCGAATGCCGACGTCGCGCTCCCAGAACTCGAGGCCCCAGCGGTCATGATTGCCGCCGACCATGAGAACGGGCATGCGCCGCCGCAGTGCCGCGAGCGCCGCGGCCACTCGAAACGCATGACGTGGCAGCGCGGCCGCGTAGGCGAACCAGAACTCGAACAGGTCGCCGTTGACGAGCAGCGCGTCACCCATCGAGGGGACGGCGTCGAGGAACTCGAGCAGAGCGGCTTCGACCGCAGGTGGGGCGTAGCCGAGGTGGGCGTCGGAGACGACGACGAGGGTCTCTCCCAGCACGGGCGGAAACATGCCGAGGTCGAGATGAGCGGGCAACCCGCGCCGGGGCCGGTCTCAGAAGCGCTGATGCGCGTCAACTATTCCGAGACCGACCAGATGGGCGTGGCCTACCACGCGCGCTATCTGGTGTGGCTCGATGTTGCCCGCTGCGAGCATCTGCGCCTCACCGGCATCAGCTATCGCGAGCTGGAGGCCATGGGCCTTCGCCTCGTGGTCGGCGAGGTGAAGGTCCGCTACCGCCAGCCGGCGCGCTACGACGATCTCATCCGGGTCCGCTGCTGGGTGCGCGAGGCCGCCTCGCGTCGCGTCACGTTCGGCTACGCCGTGGAGCACGCGGACGACGGTCGGCTGCTCGCCACGGCGACGGTGTCGCTCCACTCCCTCGATGCCGAGATGAAGCTCTGCCGCCTGCCCGACGAGGTCACCACCAGGCTGGTGCCCGCGCCCGATCCGGTGCGCCTCTAGTGCGCGGCCCGCTGCTCATGCCGGGGCTGGTCGTTCTGGTGCTCGGGCTCGGTGCGCCCGCGGCTTCGGCGCAGCGCGCCCGCCTCGATGCTCTTTCCGGTCTCGTCGCCGCGGAAGACGCCCGCGCGTGGGACTCGGTTCTGTTCGCGCGGGCTCTTGGGTCGCGCGACGCGCTGGTCCGGCGCGCCGCCCTCATGGGGGCCGGCCGGATTGGCGACGCCCGGGCGACCCCGCTCGTCGCCGCCCGGCTCCGTGATCCGGCGCAGCCGGTACGAGCCGCCGCCGCATTCGCCCTCAGTCTCCTGCGCGACTCGACCGCCTCGGGCCCGCTCGCGGACGCCCTCACGAGCGGCCCGCCGCTCGATTCCGCCACCGCGACGGAGATCGCCACGGCCCTGGTCCGCACGGGCGGGCTGCAGGCGCGAGAGACGCTGACGCACCTGCTTTCCGGTGATCTCAAGCTCACCGGAGGTGCCGTTGCGTCGCGCGCGGCCATTGCGGCGGCGTTGCTGGAGTCCTGGCACCTGGGGAAGGATGCGCCGGTCGCGGCCCTGCGCCGCTACGCGGCGGACTCCTCGGCGCGATTCCGCTGGCCCGCGGTGTTCTCGTTGTCCCGTCTGCGACCCCCGGAGGCCGCTCCGCAGCTGATCGCGGCGATCAACGATCCGGTGCCGATCGTGCGCGCGGTCGCCGCGCGGGCGATGACGCGGGGATACGCCGAGCGTGCGGAGCGCGCGACCGCCCGCATTGCCGCGCGGCTCGCGAGTGCCACAGCCGACGCCGACCCCGGCGTGCGAATCAATGCGCTGGCGGCGCTCGCCACCTACAAGGATTCGTCCCTCACATCCGCGGCGCTCGCCCGCGTGAGCGACAGCGTGATCAACGTCCGCGTCCAGGCCGCCTCCACTCTGGGGACACTCGGCGGATCCGCGGCCGCCACGCGGCTGGGCATCCTCGCCGGCGATAGCGCCGAATCGTGGGCGGTGCGAAGGAGCGCCTTGCTTGCGCTCGCCGCATGTGACTCGGCCGGCTTCGAGCGCGTCGCGGAGCGCTGGCGCGCGAGCGTTGACTGGAGAGATCGCGCGGCGGCGGCGGAGGGGTGGGTGGCCGCGGGACGGCGACAGCCGGCTTCCTGGCTGGCGGACGGCGAGGCGCGCGTCATCGCGGCCGGCCTGCAGGCGTGGTCCGATGCGACGAGCGGCACGGCCGACTCCGCGCTCGTGACCGCGGCGCGGCCGTTGATCACCCACGCCGACGCGGCGGTCCGCAGCCTGTCGGCCGACGCGCTCGCTCGCGTCCACGACCCGGCCGACGTGCCGGCCCTCGCCCGCATGTACGCCGGCACCGGGCGCGACTCGTTTCCCAACGCCGCGCTGTCGGCGCTCAAGGGGCTCGCCGCCATCGCCGCGGACGGCGATTCCGGCCGCAGCATCGTCGATCGGGAGTTTCTCGACCGGACTCCGCGTCCCGCCGACGATCAGCAGCGCCGTTGGGCGGCGGCCGAGTGGCCGGCTGCGGCGAGCCGCTGGGGTCCCGCATTCCCCATCGCCACCGGCAGGACGGCTGCGCAATACCGGGCGATCGTGCGTCGACGGATGCTCGGAACGGCGGTCGAGCGCCGCCCACGCGTGCTGTTCGTCACCGCCGGCAGCGAACCGGTCGAGGTGGAGCTGCTCGGCCCGGACGCGCCGCTCACCGTCGAGCACTTCCTCGACCTCGTGGATCGTCGTTTCTTCGACGGGAACCGCTGGCACCGCGTCGTGCCGAATTTCGTGGTCCAGGACGGCGATCCCCGCGGCGACGGCTGGGGCGGCCCGCCGGGCACGATCCGCGACGAGGTGAATCGCGTTCGGTACGACGGTCCGGTGCTCGGCATGGCCCTCGACGGTCCCGACAGCGGCAACAGTCAGTGGTTCATCAATCTGAGTCCGCAGCCGCACCTCGACGGGACCTACACCGTCTTCGGTCGTGTGGTCCGAGGCGCCGATGCGCGGGCGCTTGGTCGTATCGCCCAGGGCGATTCGATCATCGCCATCCGACGCGTGCGCTGATCGCGCCGCGCTCGCCTTGTGTTCCCGTAACCGGTCAGGGTAGCTTCGCACTCGACCCGGCGGTCTCATCCTCCCTCGCGATGCTCTAACCCCTGATGGCACAACGGTTCCGGCTTTACCGCCTCGGCTCGGTTGCCTATCTTGCCAGCGTCGTCGCGGGTTGCGGCTCCGCGCCGGGACCGTTGGTGCCGGTCGCCCCGGCCCCGGTTACGCGAGAGCAAGTCACCGCGTGGGTTCGCGCAACCGAACCGGCCGATCGGAGGCTGCTCCGCTTCAAGTGGCTCTTCCGCGACGAGCGATCGAGCGCAGGCGGGCGCGGCAGTGCCCGCATCGCACCGCCGGATTCGCTGCGGTTCGATGTGGCCGGTCCGTTCGGCAGCAATCCCGCGGCGGCGGTGGTCGTAGGTGACTCGGCGCAGTGGGTCGAGCCGGAGGACGCGATCAAGAAGCTGGTGCCCAACTATCCGCTGATGTGGGCCCTGCTCGGCGTTGCCCGGCTGCCCGACTCGACTGCGGGGTTGCGCGGACTCTCGACGGGAGCCACCACGGTGTGGCAATACGCGCGGGGCCCGGACACGCTCGAGTACGTGCGGACGCAGGGCAGCGGCGGTCGCCTGGTCACCGAGGTTCGCCAGGCGGGGAAAGTGGTGGGCCGGGCGGAGACCCAGCTTGCGGCCGATGGCTCTCCGCAAACCGCTCGGCTTACGGTACCGTCCGTTCCGGCGAGGTTGGATCTCACGTTTCTCTCGAGTGCACGGAGCGCCCCGTTTGCGCCGGATACCTGGCAGCCTCATCAGCAGCATTAGCGCACTGGCGCTCGGCGGCTGCCTCTATGGGTTCGCGGGGGGCGGGTTGCCGCCCGGCATCAGGACCGTGGCAGTGCTGCCGTTCGATAACCTCACGCCCGAGCCGACCCTGACGCAGGAGGTGCAGACCGCCGTGCGAGCCGCCGTGCAGGGGCGCCTCGGACTTCGCGAGGCTGGCGAGACCTCGGCCGACGCGGTCGTAAAGGGTGTGATTACCCGTTACGAGCCCGACCTCCCGGTGGCCTATCAGGGCACGCAGAACAACCAGGTGGACGTTACCAAGCGCCTGGTGCAGATCACGGTGAACATCGAGATCGATAATCAGCACACCGGCAAGCCGCTGTGGCAGCGGACCGGCCTTCTGCTCCCCGGCGACTACGATCCGGGCCAGGAACCGGCGGGGCGTCAGAAGGCATACGATCTGCTGGTCACGAACATCGTCGAAGGAGCGCAATCCCAATGGTGAGCCTCGCCCGCGATCGCCGGGGTGGCAGCACCCTCGGCTGCATGGTCTCGCTGCTCGTCTTCGTGGCCGCACTCTACTATGGGATCCACGTCGGCGAAGTGTTCTTCCGGTACTACCAGCTTGTCGACGAGATGAAGGTCAACGCGCGGCTCGCGCCCAATCTCGCGGACGACGTGATCCAGCGGCGCCTCCAGTCGAAGGTCGAGGACCTGTTCGGGCCGGACCGCCACATGAGCTTCAAGATCAGTCGCGGTGGCCCCACGCGGAGCATCACCATCCAGGCCGAATACCGGGACAGCGTCAGTCTCCCTCTCTTTCAACGGACCTTCGAGCTCAAGCCCCGAGCCGAAGAGCCGATCTAACACCGTGCCCCGTCCCGACGGGCGCCCCAACGACCAGCTGCGGCCGCTTGTGCTGGAGCGCGCCGCCAATCCCTACGCCGAAGGCTCGTGTCTCATCCGCATGGGCGGGACGCTTGTCCACTGCACGGCGTCGGTCGAGCCCGGCGTGCCCGGGTTCAAGAAGGGGAGCGGCGAGGGCTGGGTCACCGGCGAATACGCCATGCTGCCGCGGGCCACGCTCGAGCGCACGCCGCGCGAGCGCAGCGGTCCGGGCGGACGCACCCAGGAAATTCAGCGGCTGATCGGACGGTCGCTCCGGGCCGCCATGGCGACGATGGCCTTCGGCGAGTACACGATCCGGGTCGACTGCGACGTGCTGCAGGCGGATGGCGGCACCCGCACGGCGAGCATCACGGGCGGATGCGTAGCCCTCGCTGATGCCTGCCGCTGGCTCTCGGAGAAGACCGGTGTGCCCTCGCCCTTCGGCCGGCTCGTGTCCGCCGTGTCGGTGGGCATCGTAGACGCGGAGCTGCGGCTCGATCTCGCCTACCTCGAGGATCGTGACGCCGGCGTCGACGCCAACATCGTCATGCTCGAGCCGGCCCAGTTCGTAGAGGTGCAGGGGACCGGCGAGCACGGCACTTTCAGCCGGGCTCAGCTCGGTACCCTCGTCGATCTCGCCGAGCGCGGCTGCGCCGAGCTGTTCACGGCCCAGAAGCGCGCGCTCGGCTGGTGACGCTGCTCGTCGCCACGCGCAGCGGAGGCAAGCAGCGCGAGGTCCGACGCCTCCTGACACCCGCCGGAATCTCCATTCTGTTCCCCGACGATGCCGGCGTGCCGTCCGATCCGGCCGAAGACCGGCTGGAGCTGGCAGACTCGTTCGCCGCCAACGCGCGGGCTAAGGCCGAGTACTTCGCCCGCCGCACGGGTCTCGCTACGGTCGCCGACGATTCGGGCATCGAGATCCTTTCGCTCGGCGGTCTCCCCGGTGTCCGGTCCAAACGATGGGCCGGGTCCACGGCGACCGGCTTCGAGCTGGACCAGGCGAACAACGCCGAGCTGCTTCGGCGGCTGCTCGGCGCTCCTGCCAAGCGCCGTCGCGCGCGGTATCGCTGCGTGCTCGCCTATCTCCCGTCGCCCGACGCGGTACCCGAGCTGTTCGAGGGTGAGTGCACCGGGACGATTCTCGAAGAGGCGCGCGGGCATCGCGGGTTCGGCTACGATCCGCTCTTCCTGTCTGATGATCTAGGCAAGTCGTTCGGTGAGGCGGAGGAGGCGGAGAAGGACGGGGTGAGCCATCGCGGGCGTGCGTTTCGGGCGTTGCTCGAGCGGCTGGCGGGGCGGCGGGATTGACGTATCAAGAACCGCTGATATATTGAACGCTATGACTGCACGCACCCGTGTCAACGTCGGCCGCTCCGCCCGATTGTTCCACGCTCTGTCCGACGAAACCCGCCTCCGCATCCTCGACCGGCTGCGCCGAGGCGAGCGCTGCGTCTGCCAGCTCACCGACGCACTCGATGCCGCCCAGTCACGGCTGTCCTTCCATCTCCGCATTCTGAAGGACGCAGGTCTCGTGACCGATCGTCGGGAGGGCCGGTGGAGCTACTACGCCGTGGACCCCGAGGTCCTGGCGGAGGCCGGCGAGCTGCTGGCCGACTTGGCGCCGGACCCGCTCGCGATGGAGGCGGCCGTGCGATGCAGTTGAGCTTGCTTGTTGGGCAAGATATCAACCAAACTTGATTGGCACGGGAGACGACCCGCAATGGAGCCGGATGAGCTGAAGGCAACGGTACAGAATCGATATGGGCTGGCAGCCCTGCGAGTCGCGGGCGGGGCCAAGAGCGCCTGCTGTGGTGCATCGGGCGCGTCGCTCGACGACCCGATCACGACGAACCTCTACGGCGCGGCGGAGGTCGCCTGCCTGCCCCGGACCGCCGTGCTCGCGTCCCTGGGCTGCGGCAATCCGACCGCGCTGGCCGAGCTCCAGGAAGGCGAAACCGTCCTGGATCTCGGAAGCGGTGGCGGCCTTGACGTCCTGCTCTCCGCACGGCGGGTCGGACCAACCGGAAAGGCCTACGGTCTCGACCTGACGGACGAAATGCTGGCGCTCGCGCGGGAGAACCAGCGGAAAGCCGGGCTGAACAACGTCGAGTTTCTGAAGGGGGAGATCGAGAGTATCCCGCTGCCCGATGCGTCGGTGGATGTGATCATCTCGAACTGCGTCATCAACCTGAGCACCGACAAACGGCGGGTCCTCGCCGAAGCGTTCCGCGTGCTCAAGCCTGGCGGGCGATTCGCGGTTTCGGATGTCGTGATCCGGGGTGAGCTCCCCGCTGCCGTCAAACAGAGCATGGACCTGTGGGTCGGTTGTGTGGCCGGTGCGCTCGAGGACCGCGAGTACTTGGCGCTGCTCCAGGCGGCCGGATTCGAGGACGTCGGCCTCGAGCCCACGCGCGTCTATCAGCTCGAGGATGCCAGGGTGCTGCTCGCCGGCGCCGGGGTCGCAAGCGAGGTGCTGGCTCGGGGGATTGGAGGCCGTGTGATGGGGGCGTTCGTCAGGGCGCGGAAGCCGGTTCCGCTCGGTGCGGATGCCTGAGACCGCGTTTGCCCGCGTCCGACCCGCGGCGCCGCCCGACCTGGCTGGCGTTCTCGCCATGCTCGATCGCGCCGGGCTGCCCACCGCCGGCGTCCCGCCGTCGCTCACCGGGTTCCTGGTTGCGGAATCCGGGACCAGACTCGTCGGGGTCATCGGGCTGGAGGTGTACGGGCCGGTGGCGCTCCTCCGGTCGGCCGTCGTCGCGGCGGACGCGAGAGGCGCAGGCGTCGGCGCGTCGCTGGTAACGAGGCTGCTCGCGCGTGCCGGGAGCCAAGGCATCCACGATGTCTACCTCCTCACGACCACGGCCGAAGCGTGGTTCCCCCGCTTCGGCTTCGTGGGCGTCACGCGCGACGCGGTTCCCGAGGCGCTCCACGCGTCGGAGGAATTCAAGGGCGCCTGTCCCGACTCGGCGGTCGTCATGCATGCCGCCCTGACCTGACGATGGTCCGCGTCGTCCGCCTCCCGTACCGCGTGCTGTTCCTCTGCGCCCGCAACTCGGCGCGCAGCCAGATCGCCGAAGCCTTGTTGAGCCGGAGAGGGCCGGACCGATTTGCCGCCGAGAGCGCGGGGTCTTCACCCGCAGCGCACGTGAACGGGCTCACGCTCGAAGTGCTGCGCGAGATCGGCATCGGCTGGTCGGGGCACGCCCCGCGCGGGCTGAACGGCCTCGAGCGTCAGCACTGGGACTTCGTGATCACCGTCTGTGACCGTGCCCGCGAGGCTTGTCCCATCTTCCCCGGCCAACCGGTCGTCGCGCACTGGGGCATGGCTGATCCCGCGGAGACCGCGGGCCCGGAGACGCAGCGCCTCGCCGCCTTCCGTCACGCCGTGATCCTGCTGGGCCGCAGGATCGACCTGTTCCTCGCGTTGCCCGTGGAAAAGCTCGATCGGTTGGCACTCGAGGCTCGGGTCCGTGCGATCGGCGACACCGGCTAGGCCTCGCGCCGCTCGAGGTGCACTCTCAGGGCCGCCCCTGCTTGCGCCATCCCCTCCCGTG
>DATBQV010000376.1:0-6166 GCA_036560625.1 Gemmatimonadales bacterium | reverse complement strand
CGCGCCGGGTTCGACGGGATTGCCGTGGGCGTAGGGACCGCCCGGGCCGACGATCCGCGCCTGAGCGTGCGCGGCGCCGTGGACGTGCGGGTGCCGCCGACCAGGGTGGTGTTCGATCGTCGGCTGGAGATGCCCGACGATCTGGGCCTGGTGCGAACGGCCGGCGAGACTCCCACGATCGTGGTCGCGGAGCCGACCGCTTCGACCGAGCGCGCGAGAGGTCTGGAGTTACTCGGCCTGACGGTGCTTCGCGCGCACGGTGCGCGGCAGGAGCTCGAGGCCCTCCGACAGGCGGGCATCACCGCGCTGCTGGTCGAAGGTGGCGGAGGGGTCGCCGGCAGCCTGCTCGATGCCGGGCTGGTGGATCGCTTTCACTGGATTCAGGCGCCGCTCTGGCTGGGCGACCGCGGCGTGCCGGCCGTGCGGGGTCTCTCGTCGCCGCCGATCGCCGACGCCGCCCGGTGGCGGGTGCTGGAGCGTCGGCCCTTGGGCGACGATTCGTTGTTGGTGCTGGAGCGGGCCTGAATGTTTACCGGAATCGTGACCGCCGTTGGACGGGTGCGGGAGACCAGACCGGACGGCGGAGGCCTCGATCTGGTGATTGACGCGCCCTATCGCGATCTCGCCCCAGGGGAAAGCGTGGCGGTGGACGGGGCGTGCCTCACCGTCAAGGACACCGGTCCCGGCTGGTTCGGCATTCACGTCGTGGCGACCTCGCTTGAGCGCACGTCGCTCGGTCGCTACCCGGCCGGACGGCGGGTGAACCTCGAGCGGGCCCTTCGCGTCGGCGATCGGCTGGGCGGGCATCTCGTCCAGGGTCACGTGGACGGCACCGGAGAGGTGCTCCGCGTGGCCAGCCAGGCCGACGCCCGGCTGCTCGACATCCGCGTGCCCGCCGAGGTAGCCCGGATTTCGATCCCGCTCGGCTCGGTCACCGTGGACGGCGTGAGTCTCACGGTGAACGCCATGCCGGCGCCCGATGTGATCCAGGTCTCCCTGATTCCGTTTACCTTACAGGAAACCACCCTCGGGGAGCGCGTGCCGGGCGACCAGGTGCAGCTCGAGGGGGATACTATCGGGAAGTACGTGGCAGCGCTACTGAAAGTGAGAAGTGAGCAGTAAGAAGTGAGACGGGACAGACCTTCTCAATTCTCACCTCTCACTTCTTACCCGACTACGGCAGACCGGATATGAAGCTGGGCTCCATCTCCCGGGCCATCGAAGACCTGAAGAACGGCAAGCTCGTCATCGTCGCGGATGACGAGGACCGCGAGAACGAGGGTGACCTCGTTTGCGCGGCGGAGTTGGTCACGCCCGAAATGATCAACTTCATGACCCTGCATGGGCGGGGCCTGATCTGTCTTGCCCTCACCGGCGATCGGTGCGACCAGCTCGGCCTTCCTCAGATGACCGACCGCAACACCGAGGATCAGTCCACCGCGTTCACAGTAAGCATCGACGCCGAGCGCCGGTTCGGCGTGACCACGGGCATCTCGGCGAGCGATCGGGCCACCACGATCCACGTCGCCATCAATCCGGCCACCGTGCCCGGCGACCTCCGGCGCCCCGGCCACATCTTCCCGCTGCGCGCGCGGCCGGGCGGCGTGCTCCAGCGCGTGGGGCAGACCGAAGCGAGCGTCGATCTGGCGCGGCTCGCCGGACTCGTGCCCGCCGGCGTCATCTGCGAGATCCTCAACGCCGATGGCTCCATGGCACGCCGTCCCGAGTTGGAGGCCTTCGCCACGCAGCACGGGCTCACGTTCGTCACGGTCGCCCAGCTCGTGGCCCACCGGCTCCAGACCGAGCGACTCGTGCACCGGGTGGCTGAAGCCCGGCTCCCGACGGAGCTGGGCGACTTCACGGTGATCGCCTACCGGAATGACGTCGACAAGGCAGAGCACGTGGCCCTCGTGAAGGGCGCGGTGGCCGGCGAGCCGAATGTCCTGGTGCGGATGCACTCGAAATGTCTCACGGGTGACGTGTTCGGTTCCCAGCGCTGCGACTGCGGGCCGCAGCTCCAAACGGCCATGGAGCTGGTCGCACGGGAGGGGCGGGGCGTAATCGTCTATCTCGATCAGGAAGGCCGCGGCATCGGCCTCCTCAACAAGATCCGGGCGTACGCGCTCCAGGACTCCGGCGCCGACACGGTGCAGGCCAACCAGCGGCTCGGCTTCGCTCCCGATCTTCGAAACTACGGCATCGGCGCCCAGATTCTCCGCGACCTCGGTCTCTCCTCCATCAGGGTGATGACCAACAACCCCCGGAAGCTCGTCGGTCTCGAGGGCTACGGGCTGGAGATCGTCGAGCGGGTGCCCCTGGTCGCGAGCCCCACGCAGGACAACCGGGATTACCTCCGGACCAAGCGCGACAAGCTCGGCCACCTGCTGGCGCACTAGATTCTCCCCCGATGCCAGAGCTCTCCGGCCGCCTCCGACCCGTCGGCAGCGTGGCCATCCTCGTCAGCCGCTACAACGAAGCTGTGACCGCGCGCCTGCTGGACGGCGCGCTCGCCTGCTGCGATGCCGCCGGCATCGGACGCGACCGGGTGGACGTCGTCTGGGTTGCCGGCGCGTTCGAGCTGCCGGTGGCGGCGGTCGCAGCGGCGCGGACGGGGCGGTATGCCTGCCTCGTCGCGTTGGGCGCCGTCATTCGGGGAGAGACGCCGCACTTCGAGTACGTGGCCGGCGAAGCCACCCGCGGACTCGGTGCGGTGGCGGTGC
Organism: Gemmatimonadales bacterium; assembly: GCA_036560625.1. GTDB lineage: Bacteria > Gemmatimonadota > Gemmatimonadetes > Gemmatimonadales > GWC2-71-9 > DASQPE01. Next base: position 3,446 of record DATBQV010000376.1, on the reverse strand, counting down.
AGGCGGGGCTGCCCGTCGGGTTCGGGCTGCTCACGGTGGACACGATGGAGCAGGCCGTCGAGCGGGCGGGCGGCGGCGCCGGCAATAAGGGCTACGAGGCCACAGCGGCCGCGATCGAGGCGGCGGACGCCATCGCGCAGCTGCGCACGACGAATGCTGCGCGCTGAGACCAAGACCCGCGCCCGGGCGCTCCAGCTGCTCTACGCCTGGGAGCTGCAAGGGGGCCCGCCGGTCTCGTCCGTTGCCACGGGCCTCGCGCGTCTCACCGGCGCCCGGGACGGCCGAGTCGTCGAGCGCGCGGAGGGCATCGTGTGTGAGGTCGTGGCGCGAATGGGCGCGCTCGATCGCCACGCCGCCGCCGCCGCCGACAACTGGCGGCTGAGCCGCATCGCCACCGTCGAACGCAACATCCTGCGCCTGGGGATCCACGAGCTGGAGCTGGGAGCGGTGCCGCCCAAGGTCGCGATCGACGAGGCGGTGCGACTGGCGCACTGGTTCGCCGGCCCGCGCGCCGCGGCGTTCGTGAACGGCGTGCTCGACCGGATCGCCCACTCGTTCGGGCGCTTGTGAACATCCTCGTCGTCAACTGGCAGGATCTCGAGAATCCGCACGCCGGCGGGGCCGAGCTGCATCTCTTCGAGATCTTCAAACGGCTGGCCGCAGCCGGTCACCGGGTCCGGCTGGTGTGCTCCGGGTGGGCCGGCGCGGCCCGGGAGGCGATGGTCGACGGCATCGACGTGCGCCGCGTCGCCTCGAGGAACGGCTTCGCCCTGGCGGGTCGGGGCGCTGTCCGCCAGGCGTTGACGATCGAACGGCCCGATGTCGTGGTCGAGGACATCAACAAGCTGCCGCTCTTCCTCGCCGGGCAGACCGACCTCCCCTTTTGCGCCATCGTGCCGCACCTGTTCGGTGAGACCGCCTTCCAGGAGGCATCGTGGCCCGCCGCGACGGTGGTCTGGCTGGCAGAACGGCCGATCCCGCGGGCGTATGCCCGGGCGGGCTTCCACGCGATCAGCGAAAGCACGCGCGACGATCTGGTGTTGCGAGGGGTCCGGCCGGAGCGCATCCGGGTGATCCATCCGGGCGTCGACAGCGTCCGGCTCACCCCCGATCCGGCGGCGCGGGCAGCGTCTCCGGCCTTCTTGTATGTTGGTAGGTTGAAGCGTTATAAAGGGGTAGACACTGCAATCCGGGCGTTGGCGCTGGCGCGCCGCACCCGTCCTGACCTGACGCTGGATATCGCGGGCTCCGGCGACTACGGACCGGCGCTGGCGGCGCTCGCCCAGAGCTTGGGGCTCGGCTCGGCTGTCGCGTTCCACGGATTCGTGAGCGAGGCTGAGAAGATCCGGTTCCTCCGGGCAGCTTGGGCGAACCTGTTCCCTTCGCCGAAGGAAGGGTGGGGGATCACAGTGGTGGAAGCGGGCGCCTGCGGCACGCCGTCGCTCGCCTCCGACAGCCCGGGGCTGCGCGATTCGGTCCGTCACGGAGAAACCGGCTACCTGGTGCCGCACGGCGACGAGGAAGCGCTGGCCGCCCGGATGCTGGAGCTGGCCGCGGCGCCGCCTCTCGTCGAGCGGCTGGGTCGGGCGGCGCGGGGGTTTGCCGAGGCCCACAGCTGGGAGCGGTCAGCCGAAGCGACCGAGCGCCATCTGCAGGACATCATCGCGGGCTCGGCCTAAGCCGGGGCTGGAAAGGGACAAGCGATGCAGACGACGATCACCGTTCGCCACTGCGAGATTCCGCCGGCGCTGCGCGAGCGCGCGCTGGCGGTGAGCGAGCGGCTGGCGCAGTTCGCGCCGCGCCCGCTCGAGGCGACCGTCGTCTTCGACGCCGACGGCACCCGGCAGGTGGTCGAGCTGAGGCTGCACGTCGCCCGCGGTACGCACTTCATCTCGCGCGGCGAGGGCACGGATCACCGCACCGCGCTGGACCGGGCGGAGGACAAGCTGCGTCGGCAGTTGGAAAAGGCCAACGGACGGCCGCGCCGGTCGCGCGCCGTCCGAACCAAGCGGACCACCAAACCGAGCTGATGCTTCGGCTTCGCGATTTCCTCACCCGCCGGGGCGATCCTCTTCAGCTCGAGGCGCTGACCGGGGAGCTGGGGCTGGAGCGCCAGCTGCCCGAGGCCGAGGTCGCGAGCCCCGGGCTCGCGCTCGCTGGCTACACGGGGCGGTTCGCCGCGAACCGCCTGCACGTGATGGGCGAGACGGAGATCACCTACCTCCGCTCGCTGTCCCCCGCCGATCGCCGCCAGCGGCTCGAGCATTTCTTCACGTTCGACCTTCCGTGCATCTTCGTCACCAAGGGGCAGGAAGTCCCGCAGGAGCTGCTCGACCTGGCCAAGGAGCGCAGCGTTCCCGTGCTTCGGAGCCGGCTCAAGACGGCCGAGTTTTACCGGCGGGTCAAGCCGGTCGTGGAAGACGCGTTCGCCCCGCGGACCACGCTCCACGGCTCGCTCGCGGACGTCTACGGCGTGGGCCTCCTGTTCATCGGGCGATCGGGCATCGGTAAGAGCGAGTGCGTGCTGGATCTGGTGGAGCGGGGTCATCGGCTCGTCGCGGACGACGTGGTGCAGGTAACCCGGCGCGGTCACGACGTGCTGCTCGGGCGGGGACACGAGCTGGCCGCGCATCACATGGAGATCCGCGGCATCGGCCTGATCGACATCCCCGCGCTCTTCGGCGTGCGGGCGGTGCGGCAGCAGAAGCGGATCGAGGTCGTGGTCCAGCTCGAGGACTGGGAGACGGCCAAGGACGCCGACCGTACCGGGCTCGCCCGCCAGGAGACCATGATCCTCGACGTTCCCGTTCCGAAGGTCGTGGTGCCGCTCAACCCCGGGAAGAACATCACCGTGATCTCCGAGGTCGTGGCGATGATGCACCTCCTCCGCTATACCGGCGTGGACGTGGCGGCCGCGTTCAACGAGCGGCTGATCCGCCGGATGAAGGAGCGGAGCGGGGTGCGGGAGTATCTCCAGGACGACTATGAGTGACCTTCAGGGCGTGGTCGTCTGCCACGGGGCGATCGCGGGGGCGCTGGTCGAGGCGGCGGAGCAGATCAGCGGAGTGGTGGGCGTGCTCAAGGCCGTCAGCAACACCGGTTGCGACCGCGGGGCGCTGGAGCAGCGGATCCTCGCCGCGGTGGGCGAGCGTGCAACGGTGGTATTCGTGGACATGGCGAGCGGGTCCTGTCTCATCGCCGTCCTGGCCCGATTGCGCGAGCGGTCGAACGTGAAGGTCGTGACCGGCGTGAACCTCGCCATGCTGATCGACTTCGTGTTCCATCTCGCGCAAGAGCCCGGCGCGGCGGCAAGCCGCGCGGCCGCCGCCGGGGAACAGGCGATCAAGGTCCCCTGATGCCGATCCTGGTGAGCCGCGTGGACGACCGCCTGATTCACGGTCAGGTCGTCGTCGGGTGGGGGCGTCCGCTCGGCATCGATCTGATCA
>DATBQV010000375.1:0-2959 GCA_036560625.1 Gemmatimonadales bacterium | reverse complement strand
GCCCGAGATATCGGTCGAGCCAATCGAGCGTTTCCCTGACCTGATCGGCCCGTGGGACAAAGTGGCCGCCCGGGAAGATCACCTGGCGCTTCTGGTCCGGCGGCGTGCCGAGCAGCCGGAACATGGGCTTCTGGGAGGTCTCGACGGGGAAGTAGTGGTCGTACTGCCCGTTCAGCATCAACACCGGGATCCGGATGCGGGGCAGGAAGTTGATCGGCTCGACCTCCGGCTGTCCCCGCTGGAACTCGAGCCCCGCCACGAACAGCACGACCGCCTTGAAGCGCGGCTCGACCGCCGGCATCAGCCCGCCCAAGTAGCCGCCCCAGCTCCAGCCGAAATAGGCGACCCGTGCGGTGTCGATGTCGCTCCGCGTGTCGAGGTAGTCGATCGTCCGGCGCATGTCCTTGGCCCAGGCGATCACGTGCTCCTTATAGAAGTTGCTCTCGTCCGGATAGTCACTGTGCAGGCTGTCCCGACGCTCATAGGTGCTCTTGTAAACCGGCAACACGAGCGCTCGGCCGCTCTTCATGATGAAGTCGAGCAGCCCGGCGTATTCGACTGCCGACGCCGTGGAGCTGGTGTCGTGGAGCGCGTCCGAGCCGGGGAAAATCACCAGGGTTTGCAGCGGGGCCGAGTGCTGTCTGGGAAGGAACAAGTACGCCGTGACGCGTTCCTTGCCGTATGCCGCGTCGAACGACACCCGCTCCTCCCTCCACGCCTCCGCTGAGTCAATCGCCTCGACCCGCGCGTTGAGGTTGGTGCGGTCGTAGTCGTACATCCGGCGGTACACGTCGAAGACGGCATCGGACACCGGGCGCTCCTTGGAGAAGTCCCGGAACAGCCGCACGATCGGCCGCCCGGCCTCCGCCAGGTTGGTCTGATCGGAATACTTCGCCAGCCGAAGTCCGTTGGTCAGCGAGCGGTCGAACGCCGGCTGCGCGTAAGCGTCATTGAACGCATAGGTGGGATCGTTCCAGCCGCCGCCCAGGATGTAGCGGCCCTCGCCGGACTCGTTGATGCACCACTCCCGCGCGTTGCCCGCCATGTCGTAGGTGCCGAACAATCCCAGCCCGTCGTATTGGCCGACCGGCGCCGGGCCCTTCCCGCTGAAGTTGCTGAGCGGCACGATCGCGGAGCTTACCCGGGTGTGCGCGGCCCGGCTCCAGTGGTAGATGGTCGGCAACTCCGCTCCCGCAAATGCGGCGTAGGCCGCGGCCTCGTACCAGCTCACGCCCGTCACCGGATAGTCTCCCTGACCGGTCGGATAGTCGCCTCCTTCCCAGCTCGCGGGACCGGGCCGGCCGGTCTTGTCCGTGAACCGTTTGGCGGCGTCCTCCCAGGAGATCTCGTGTCCCTCGAGACCAAAGGGATACTTCCACAGCTCCTTGCGTCGATAGCCTCCGGCGTCCACGAACTGCTTGAACTCGCGGTTGGTCACTTCGTGCCGGCCCAGCTTGAAGTCGCCCAGCTTTATGGGATCGAGATGATCGAGCCCGGGCAGATTCACATCGACCTCGCCCCCCGCGACTCGCACCAGGTCGGTATCGCCGCCGCCGCTGTCGAGCACAAAGGGGGCCTGCACGCGATCATAGGGCCCGACCGCGACGTCGAGCGTACGCCGTCCGTCCCGCTCGAGCCGGATGCGTGACAGACGAAACGGGAGCCGTGCCGCCGCCAGTGGCGTGACGCCGAGCAACGTCCACGGCGCCCCGGGCGTCGCGTAGCTCTTGCGGTACACGCGCGCGCCCGGCGGCTCCGACCGGATGCTGACCGTGTCCGAGAATCGGGGCCACAGGCTCGCGAGCACCGAGTCGTCGGGAATGATCACGCTCGCCCGCTGCGCCACCGCGTACGCCGAGTCCCACACGCCGCTGTCGGCCAGGGTACGGATCAGGGGAATCGCTTCCCGCGTCGCCCAGCGGACGTCGGCGGCGCGGCGGCCGTGGCCGCGATACCAGCCGGCCAGCAGTACCGCAACGGCGACACCGGCGGCAGCTCCCGCCCACCGGGCCCAGCGGGGGGCGCGTCGCGCTCGCAACGAGAGCGTGGTGCTGGATGGGGCGGCCAGCGCGGTGGCGAAGTCGCCCGCCGTCGCGAACCGATCCGACGGCTCCCGTGCCAGCGCCCGTGCGACCGCGTCCTCCACCGGACCGGGGATCCGGTCGCGCAGCGCGGCCAGCGACGGCGCGGGTCCCGTGAACCGCTTGGCGATCACCGATTGCGGCGTGGTCCCGGTGAACGGTGCCTCACCGGAGAGCATCTCGTACAGTACGCACCCCAGGCTGTAAATGTCGGACCGCCCGTCGATCGCGGACGCTCCGGCAGCCTGCTCGGGGCTCATGTAGGCCGGCGTGCCCAGGCTCATTCCGGTGGCCGTGAGCTGGTCGCCGGCGTCCGACCCCACGCCCCGCGCAATCCCGAAGTCGGCGACCAGCGTGTTGCCGTCCCGCGTGAGCAGGATGTTCTCCGGCTTGATGTCGCGATGGACGACGCCGTGCTCGTGAGCGTAGCCGAGCGCCTCGGCCGCTTCCCGGGCCACGCGCAGCGCGCCGTCGAGGGGCATCGCGCCGTCCCGCCGCAGCCGGTCGCGCAGCGATTCGCCTTCCACATAGGGCATCGTGAACCAGAGCTGGCCGGCGGATTCTCCGGAGTCGTAGACCGACAGGATGTGCGGGTGCTGGAGGCGGGCGGCAAAGCGGATCTCGCGCTGGAATCGCTCGGGGCCGAGGGCGACGGCCAGCTCCGGGCGAAGGACCTTGAGCGCGACGGAGCGGTCGTGCCGGAGGTCCCGGGCGAGATAGACGGTCGCCATCCCGCCGCGGCCAAGCTCGCGCTCGAGGACGTAGCGGTCGCGCAGCGCCTCCGCGAGCTGGGCCGGGATGTCGGGCACGGAAAAGCCTGGAGTCGGGATGACCGGAAATCTGTCCCCGACTCCAGGCGGCCGCCAGCGCCCGACGTC
>DATBQV010000374.1:0-1591 GCA_036560625.1 Gemmatimonadales bacterium | reverse complement strand
ACATCTCTGCGCCACCCGGTTGTCCGGGCGGCGTAATAGGCCGGCGCGAGAGCGTCAGGCATCGCCTTTGGTGCCCCACATCACGAGGCCGCCGCCGAGGCTCATCACGCGCCACCCGATGTCCACCATCCCGGCCGCCTTCCACGCCTCGACCATCCTGGCCAGCGGCCAACGCCTGTAAAAGCTCTCGATGTTCGGACCGAGAAAGCGGCCGACGTCCCACCAGGACCAGCCGCCCAGCGCCAGCCCGCCCGCGGGCAGCAGGGTCCGGGTGTACGCCCGCCACGAGGCCCGCCAGCCGAGGCTGGGCGGTACATAGAAGTCCAGGCTCGCCATGTGCCCGCCCGGCCGCAGGACGCGGGCAAGCTCGGCCACGGTCGCAGTGGGATCCGCGACGTAGCGCAAGAGATAGGTGAAGCTCACCCCATCGAAGGACCCCGCCGGGAATGGGACCGATTCGGCCCGGGCCGGCTGGAGGGTGATGCGGCCCTCGAGGCCGGCCTTCGCGACGCGCTGCCGGCCTCGTTCCAGCATCGCGTGGCTGATGTCCACCCCCGTGATAGAAGCCTCGGTTGCGCGAGCCAGGGCGATCGCAACGCCGGCCGTCCCGGTCGCGACGTCGAGAATCGAGAGCGGTTGGTGAACGGCGATGCGCTCAACGAGCTCATGACGCCAGCGTGCGTTCTGGGCGAACGAGAGGACCTCGGCGAGCGCGTCGTACCGTCGAGGCAGTCCGCTGAAGAGCTCGACGGCAAACTCGTTGCCGGTTACCGGATCCTGCACCGTGTTCCAAGCCTACGGGGGTCGGCCAGACGCCGCAAACTTGCGAAGCGTTGAACGAGGATGCGATGCGCTTTCAAGCCTGGCAGCTGGCGGCGCTCGAACAGCACCCGGCCGGCACCGACCTGGTGTCCTTCGGGCCGTTCCGCGCCCTGATTCCCGCCTCGAATCAACCGGGCGCCTGGGTGACGATCGTCGAGGGGACGGTGGACGAACGCGAGACGGCACGCGCCGTCGCCGGCCTGCGCTCGGTTTTCAAGGAGCGGGACGCCGAGCTGGAGATCGAGTACAACGAAGCGCTGTACCCGCAGGTTGGAACCTGGCTCGAGGGGGCTGGGTTAACGTTCGCCGAGCGCAACCCGCTGATGGCGTGCCGGCCCGCCGGCTTCAAGCCGTTCTCGTCCGCGCAGGTCACGGTGCGCCGCCTCTCCACCTCGTCCGATGCCGCGGACCTGCAGGCTTTCCAGACCATCCGTTGGACCGACGGCGGTGACGACGACAGAGCAGTGCCCGCCGCAGACGTGCTCAGAAAGGACCTTGGATCGGCGACGAGCGTCTATCTGCTCGCGTGGATCGATGGCGAACCCGTAGGCACGGGCGTGTCCCATGCGTTGAGGGGAGCGGCCGAGATCGTGGGCGTCGTCACGCGAGTGGACAAGAGGCGGCGCGGGATCGCGGCGACCGTGACGTCCGACCTGGTCGTGCGCCATTTCGCGGCAAGCGGGGACTTCGTCTTCCTTGACGCGGCCAACGAGGAGGCCGTGCGGGTGTACGAGCGGCTTGGCTTCCAGAGATTCGGGGACAACGTGGT
>DATBQV010000373.1:0-2072 GCA_036560625.1 Gemmatimonadales bacterium | reverse complement strand
TGGGCGTAGGGAAGTCGCTTGGCGGCGAAGAACGCCACACCGGCCGTGTAGGCCAGACCGCCGGCGACGAGCCAGTGTATGCCGGCCCGCGGTAACTGGGACGACAGCAAGGGCAGCGCGAGAACGAAGAGCCAGCCCATGCCGAGGTAGAGCATCAGGGAGATCGCCGGATAACGGACGCCGGCCACCGCCTTCAGCCCGATCCCGACGGCTGCCAGACCCCACGCGAGCCCGAGCAGGGCCCAACCCCATGCGCCGCGGAGCACGCCGAGGGCAAAGGGCGTATAGGTCCCGGCAATGAGGAGGAAGATCGCGCAGTGCTCGACCACCTGCATCCCCCGTTTGACCCGGCCGTGCGGGAGGGCGTGGTAGATCGTGGAGGTGAGGTAGAGCAGCACCACCGTTGCCGCGAAGATGCTGGCCCCGACGATGAAGGGGGTCGGCCCGCGCCGGAAGGCTTCGACCAGGAGGAACGGGGTGGCGACGAGCGCGGCGAGCAGCCCGAGGCCGTGGCTGATGCTGTTCGCGATTTCCTCGCCGAGCGACTGCCGGCGCTCGTGTGACATAGGTGTTGCCAAGAGAGAGGGGGGCGCGTTGCGGTCGGGGGACCGGCGACTCCGAATGTAACCCGTTGGCGGCCTAGGCGCTTGCGCTCACGGCCAACGCTCTGGCGACACACGGGTTTACGGCTCATATTGGCGGCCGGGTTTCCCCGTTCCTGATGGTCGCGCCGTGGCTCGCGCCGGCTGCGGACCCACCCGCGCTACGGCCAATTGGTGGAGAGCCTCGGTTGACCAGCCGCCCATGAAGATCGACGCCGCCCGCGACGGAGGCTCCGCGCGCCTCCAGCTGGAGGGGCGCCTGGACCGGGAATGGGCCGAGCACCTCTCCGACGCGCTCGAGGAGCTGCTCCAGGACGGCGTCCGGTCCCTGAGCATCGACTTCTCGGGCGTGACGTACGTCAGCTCGGAGGCCACGCGGGTCCTCGCGCGCTGGCACCAGGAGCTGGCCGCCCTCCGGGGCGAAGTCCGCCTCACCGCGCTTTCGTCGGCGGCGCGCGATGGGTTCGCCGTCGCCGGATGGGATCCGGGCTCCGAAGCGGCGACGGGCCCGGGGCCGGCACGCACCGACCTTCGCCGTTCCTCCTGGCACTCCAGCGCCGATCTCGCCAACAGCGGACGATACGAGCTGTCCACGAACGACCCCGCCGGCGCGCTCGTCTGTCGTCTGCACGGCAACCCCGACCAGCTCACGCAGGCCCCGTTCGGCCCCGCCGACTGCTGCTCCGTTCCGCTGCCGGAGGGCACGTTCGGTCTCGGCCTTGGCGCGATCGGGACCAGCTACGAGGAGTGTCGCGAGCGGGTGGGCGAGCTGGTGGCGGTCGCGGGCTGTGTCGCGTACTTCCCCAGCGATGGTGCCCGCATGGCCGACTACCTCGTCGGCGCGGACGGCGCGACGCCGCGCGTCGTGCTGGCGTCGGGCCTCACCTGCGCGGGCGGTTTCTCGAAGCTCATCCGATTCAACAAGCAGCCGGATGCGGATGCGGTCCCGCTCTCCGAGCTGGCGAGCATCGGCCTGGACGCCGCCGGAGGCAAGCTCGCCGGCCTGGTCATCCTGGGTGAGACCGCCGGACTCTCCGGCGCGAGGTTGCAGCGATCCCCCGCGGACGCCGCGGCGCCGGTCCGCTTCGAAGTGCCCACGGTGCGCGAATGGCTCTCCTTCGCGCCGGAGCGGACCTACTCGATGACGACGACCCTGATCGCCGGGGTTGTCGCCCGGGCACCGGAAGGACCCATCGCGGCGCACCTCCGCCCGCTCGGCGGGACGGCCGGGCTCCAGGGACACTTCCATGCCGCGGTGTTCTCCTATCATGCCTTGCCCCAGCGCACGGTGGAGCTGAGCCCGCTGCTCCGGGGGCTCTTCGCGAACCATCGGCTGCGGGACGTCCTGCACCTCCTGTGGGACGACCGCGGCGACACCGGCGTGGGCGAGAGCGCGCTTCTCCGCGGCGTAGGCTGGGTGGCGCCCATCACCCGGGTGTGCTGAGCGTGACTGGGGTCGCCGCGCTTCTG
>DATBQV010000372.1:0-34425 GCA_036560625.1 Gemmatimonadales bacterium | reverse complement strand
GTAGGGGGCGCTGAAGGAGGCCAACGCCGTCATGAAGGTGAGCAGCGCGCCGCCGGTGAGCGCGGGGCGGAGCGCCGGAAGCACGACGCGCCGAATCGTGCGCCACCGCCCGGCGCCAAGACTCGCCGCGGCCTCCAGCATCGAGCCGTCCAGCGACAGCAGGGCGGCGCGGGTGAAGAGATAGAAGTAGACGTACATCGAGTACGCATGGACCAGCAGGATCGCGGCGGCACCCTCGAGCCGCCACGGCGCCTCGTCCAGCCGGAAGAGCGCCTGCACCGCGCGTGCGACGAAGCCGGATTCGCCGTAGAGAAAGAGAAACGCGATCACGCCGACCAGCGGCGGAAGAACGGCGGGCAGCGCGATCACCGCCCCGAGGAGGCGGCGGCCGGGAAAATCGTAACGCGTCACCAGCACCGCGAGCGGGATGCCCACGAGTCCAGCCAGCGCGACGCTGGCGACCGAGATCCACAGGCTGCCCCAGAGTGCCTGCCATTCGTTCGGCCGCCGAGCGAACTGTCGCACATACTCCGCCGTCCAGCCGCCGCCGGAGTGCACCGCCTCGAGCAATACGAGCCCGAGCGGGTACACCACCAGCCACGCCAGCGCGAGCAGCAGCGCCCACGCCACCAGCTGGCCCCGCGGCGCGCGACGCGCCTCTCCGGTCACGGCTCCGCCGGGAACAAGTGAATCCCGCCTCCCGCCCGGCGACTCGGCACCAGTCCAACGCGCTCCCCCACGGAGATCTGCCGGCTGGGACCGCTCACCTCGAGCGTGGTGCCGCGATCGGTCCGCACGCTGAAGAGCGACGTGGCGCCGGTGAATCGGCGCAACTCGACAACCGCCATGAGCGCGCCGGGTTCGGGCCGCGCCATCCAGACCGCCTCAGGCCGGAGGAGCAGGCGGACCCGCTGTCCGACCGTGAGGCCCTGCTGCACACCAGCTTCCGAGGGCACGCCCCACTCGACGCCCTCGACCCGCACCCGCGTGCCGCCGTCCATCCGCTCGACCACCACGCCGTCGATGGTCGAGGCCCGCCCCACGAACGCGGCGACGAAGGGATTGGCGGGCGCGCCGTACAGCTCGTCGGGCGTGCCCACCTGCTCCAGTCGTCCCGCGCGCAGCACCGCCACCCGGTCACCGAGGTCGAACGCTTCCTCCTGCTCGTGCGTGACCAGCACGGTGGTGATGCCGATGCGGTGAATCAGATCGCGCAGCTCCCGCCGAGTGCGTTCCCGAAGGGCGGGGTCGAGGTTGGACAACGGCTCGTCGAGCAGGAGCACGCGGGGCTCTGGTGCGAGCGCACGCGCCAGCGCGACCCGCTGCTGCTGTCCGCCCGAAAGCTGCGCGATCCTTCGCCGCTCGAATCCGCGGAGGTCCACCAGCTCCAGGGCAGCGGTCACGCGTCGCTCGAGCTCGGCCGCCGGGACACCAAGCGACTCGAGGCCGAAAGCGACGTTGCCGCGCACGTCGAGGTGGGGAAACAGCGCGTAGTGCTGAAACACCATGCCGAACCGGCGCGTGACCGGCGGGGCCCGGGTCACGTCGAGGCCGTCGACGCTGACGTGCCCGGCGTCCGGTGTCTCGAATCCTGCGAGCAGTCGCAGGGTCGTCGTCTTGCCACTGCCGCTCGGCCCCAGCAGCGCGAGCACTTCGCCCCGCGCGATGCCGAGCGAGACGTCGTCCACCGCCGTTGTGCCGCCGAACCGCCGGCTGAGGCCTTCCACCGTGAGGAAGGACATCAGTGCCGGCCGCTCCCGCGCACGTGGCGGTCCCAGTAGCTCATCCAGCCGGCGCCCTCCTTGGCCAGCAGGGACCAGTCCACGTCCGCCACGACCATCTCCCGCTCGACGTCGGCGACCCAGGGGGGAACCGAATCCGCGGGAAGGTCCTGCCGCGCCGGGAGACGGTAAACCCGTCGCGCCGCGAGGAGCTGCCCCTCCACGCTCCCCACGAAATCGATGAACGCCTTGGCCGCCTCGGCGTGCCGGCTGCCGCGCACGAGCCCGATGGCGTCGTCGATGACGACCGTGCCGCTGCGGGGGAAGGTGTAATCGAAGGGCATCCCCTTGGACCGGCTGATCAGGATGTCCGGGAGGTCCCAGAGCGTCACCAGCCCCTCCTGCCGGGCGAGCTTGGCGTCGAGCACGGCAGGATTGAGCGTGTAGGCACGGGTTTGAGCGTCGAGGCGGCGGAGCCAGGCCCAGGCTGCTGCGGTATCGCCGGTGGATCGGATGCTGCGCTGGATGAACAACCCCCAGATGGCGCGCATCGTTCCGCTGGCCATCGGATCGCGGATCAGCACCTCGTCGTGCCAGCGCGGGGCGAGCACATCGTCCCAGTCCGCCGGCGCATCATCGCGCTTGACGGCGCGGCTGTTGAACGCGATCACCGCTGGCGTGCGATACACCGGGTAGTAGAGATCGTCCGGGCCCACCCCTTCAGGACCGACGTGCTCCGCCCAGGCCGGGCGGAATGGCGCGAGCAGGGAATCCTCGACCCCGCGGTCGAAGAGCGTCGTCGGGCCGCCGAACCAGACGTCGGCCTGCGGGTTGACCCGCTCGAAGCGCAGGCGATCGAGAATCTCCTGGCTCCCCATATCCAGCCAGCGCACATCGATGTCGGGCCGGCGCCGCTCGAATTCGTGCTCGAGCAGGGTCAGCTGATCACGCCCGTGGGGCGAGTACAGCAGCAGCGGCGTGCGCGGGTCGGCGGCGCAGGCCGCCAGCGCGACGGTGAGCACGGCGGGGAGGCGCCAGGCTCCGAAGCCGGTCAATGCGACGGTGACGCCAGCGCGAGCAGGTTGGCGAACAGACGGTAGGCACCGGGGACGCCCGCGGGCAGCTGCCGGAAGAAGCTGAGTCCGGTATACACATACGTCCCCTTTCCGACGTGGGCCACGAGGACCGCTCCCTCGAGCGGCCCCTCGCCGGGATCGTGCGTTTCGAGGAGCGGCACGTACGCTCGATCCCAACTGTGGGCGAAATAGAGCCCGCGCTCCTGGACCCAACCCGCCCAATCATCGGGGCCGATCCGGTTCGGCACCCGGAACACCGGGCTGGTCGGCTGGAGCACGCGGACGGGCGCGTTCTCGTCGGTCACGCGATCGTGGCTCACCGGAGCCGCGGCACGCACGGCCGGGGCCGCCGCTCCGGCGGGTCCACCACCCCGGGTGATCGCTTCGAGCCGGAGCGGCTGGCCGCCTACGGTCATCGGAAACGGCGCGTATCCGCGGGTGAAGAAGTCGTACTGCTGGTATTGCACCAGCACGAGCCCTCCCCGGCGGGCATAGTCGAGGATCCGCCCATTGTGGCTCACGAGAGCCGGCTCGGTTTCGTACGCGCGGCTTCCGATCACGATCGCATCGAACCGCGAGAGATCACCGCGCTCGAGCATCGGCGCATCGATGAGCGTCACCGGCACTCCGACGCTCCGGAGCGCCTCGGGCACTCGGTCGGCCGCGCCGCGGACGTAGCCGACGCGCGCGAGTCGCGGCAACGCCAGCGGCGCCACCCGCACGGTGGCGGCAGCGGGCCGAGCGAACGTGCGCGGGCGAATGTGGGGATAGTCCACCGCGAACACGCCCGTCCCGTAGCGGCGCCCCGCGCGATCCTCGGCCTCCGCCCGAATCCTTACGACGCCGGGGTGGGCAGTCACCGGGGGTCGGACGTCGAAGGCGAACGTGCGCGTCTCGTCCTCCCGGCCGAACGTGAACGACTGGGGCGACCCGACGACCCAGCCGCTGGGTGCCACCAGCCGGACCGTGCCGGTGGTCGTGTCGCGGGCGCCGTGCGTCAGCGTCACCGTGAAGCGCCGGCTCTCTCGTGCCGCCGCCGGCCAGACCAGCGTGTCGGGGTCGATCTTCACGTCGATCCGCGGCACGACCGTGATGGGCCGTCGGACCTCGCCCGCCGTCTGGTCGCGATAGCGAAACGAGGCTTCGCGCGGCTCGATGTCGACGCCGAACTCCGCGGTGATGAGCGGGTCGTCGAACGGTGCACCGAGCAGATCCGCCGGCCCCGTCGGCCACGTGTAGAGATCACCGTTTCGTGGCCGATCGAGGAAATACGGCCGCGTCGGGGCCGCGCTGTCCGGAATCGCGATGTCGAAGGTCCAGCTTACGACGCCACCCGGCTGGATCGGCCCGCCGTCCTGCGAGGCGTGGAGCCAGGGCCAGGTCGCGTTACCGCGAACACCGACGAGGGGAACGGTTACGGAACGCGCCCCCGCGTTCCAGCAGGTGACCACGACATGCAACACTTGCCCCGGCACGACCCGCTGGTCGTCGGCCACCGGGTCACACACCACGTCCGACGCGAGCTGGATCGCGCGCTGGAGCCGGGTCAGCTGGTCCCACTGCTCCGCGGTCGCGACGCCGACGCGCACCGCCCCCTCCCCGCCGGTCTGCGGCAACGCCGAGGCGAACCGGTCCAGCGTCGCCGTCAGCGCCGGCGAGCGCGACCGCCGGTAGCTCTCGATCTCCGCGGCGAGCGAATCCCACAGCGCGGGCGACCCGGCGCCCGGGCCGGCGACCGCGGCCATCCCGGCGAGCGTGGTGTCGATCCCGGCCCAGAGCCCGTCACCACCCCGGCCGGTGCGATCCTCGGCGAGGCGCAGGCGCACCAGCGAGGGGCCGATACGCTGCAACTGTCCCATGTCCTGGGATCGGTGCAGGCTCCGCCCGGCCATGGCAATCTGGTGATAGGACTTGCCCACCGCCGAGTCGAGGACGCCGCCCTCGAGCACGAGCGTCGTGGCCGCGCTGTCGAACCGGGTGCTGCGGTACAGCTTGAGCGGGCTCCACGGCTTCAGGCCCTCGCTCGCCAGCTCGGGAAACCGGGTCGCGTCGCCCGCGATACGGAACGCCTCCTGGGCGGCCCAGCCCGCCGCCTGGTGCTGCCCGTGCCCGTCCCTCGGCGTGCCGCTGAAGACCGAGACGATGATCTGCGGCCGGAACCGCCGCACGATGCGCACGACGTCCTTGAGCACGGAGTCGCGGGGCCAGTGGGTCCAGGTCTCATCCTGCGTCTTGGAGAAGCCGAAGTCGTAGGCTCGGCTGAAAAACTGGCGCGCGCCATCCAGGCGTCGCGCCGCCAGCAACTCCTCGGTCCGCAGCAGACCGAGCGCCTCGCCCAGCTCGGGGCCGATCACGTTCTGGCCGCCCTCGCCCCGGTTGAGCGAGAGATACGCGGCCTCCGCACCTTCACCGCGCACGAGCACGGTGAGCAGCTCGGTATCCTCGTCGTCAGGATGCGCGCCGATCACCAGCACGCGCTTGTAGTGGCCGAGGAGTCGGAGCTCGTGGTCGATGGCGACGAGGCCGCCCGTTGACGGCGGCTCGAGCTGCGCGGCGAGGCGGGGAGCGGCGGCGAGAACGGAGCCCGTGAGATACGCGAGGGCAATACACAAGCGACTCACGACCCCGCCCGGCGAGAGAGAGGGAGGAAGCTAAACGGGTAAGAGGTGAGAGGTAAGAAGTAAGAGGGCGTTCCTCCCTCTCACCTCTTACCTCTCACCTCTCACGTTGTCTACCGGGGGGCTGCCCCCAGCGGCGTCTCGCGCAGCAGCTGCCGGAACTCCGGATGCTGCCGCCAGAGGTAGAGGCCCATCACCACCGCCGCGAGGGTGTTCGCGCCCAGCACGGTCCAGAAGGGGAACAGCTCGCGGGTCGTCTCCGACACAAGCGAGAGCAGCCCGTAGAAGAGCACCTCGAAGACGAGAAACACCTGGAGCACCGCGTAGCGCACCGCGGATTCGCGTGCCGCCCAGCGGATGAGCGCGACCAAGCCGATCCCGAACGCCAGGAACACCGCGAAGTGCACGGCGGTGTAGGCCACGACGGCGCTGAAGTCCACCTGGCCGAGATTGGGATGCTCCCGGCCGAAGAGCAGCACCTGGCCGAGGACGCTGGGCGTGCGGAGGGGGTGACCCTGAATGAGATCGATGACGAAGAACCAGAGTGCAACGCACCCGGCGCCGATCGCACCGGCGAAGGTTCCTTCGTCGCCGGTGGAGATGTTGGACTGAGCCATGGCTCCCTCCCCCAATGGTACAGTGGGGCGCCGTCCCGGCCGGCGCAAGAGCGGCCTACTCGGGGGGAGGGACCACCTCGCCGGACCTGCGCTGCTCCCGCTCGCGCTCAGCACGGCGTCCCAGGATGAACGCCGCCACGAACGCGACGAGTGCCACGCCCAGCAGCCCTTCGCCCAGGAGCCCTGCGTACAACCACGGCAGGGGGTACAACAGCACCAGCATGCCGACCGACACCAGGATGGTGCCGACGGCGCGGAGCACTTCGTCGAGGTTCCGCCAATGGGTGCGGCGACCCCAGTGCACCGAGGCGAGCAGGCCCAGGATGCCCAGGAGCAGGATCCCGTACCAGATCAGAATCCAGTAGCGCCGGCCAACGATCACAGCCGACCTCGCGGGAAGGGCCTGTAGGGGGGGCGGCCTACGATACTCAGCCCGGCACAGCTTGACTAGCCCCGTTCCGGGCGGCAGGCGGGACAACGACATAGCCCACGCAGCAGCTCGTACGTGTAGATCCCGGTGTCGTGCCCGTCGCTCCACCGGATCCGGAGCCCGTACGCCCCGACCAGGGACAGCGTCTCCGGCCGGATCTCGGGAGGGATGGCGTCCGGCTGGAGCAGGCGCCGCCCCGTCATCTCCTCCACGCAGCCGGCGCACGGACAGGCGAGTCGCAGCTCGCGCGCGGGGTACAGCCAGGTGTGGCCGGCGGTGTCCCATTCGATCAGGATACCGGTCGCTTCGCGGGTAATCGCGTACGGCATTGGGGGCAGCGGCATGACGTAACTTATCAGGAGTCGGGCTATTACATTCCCGGTCCGACTACTCATCTCGAGCCATGACCGCTCCTAATCCATTCGGCACTCGCGGCGTCCTGAAGCTGGGCGCGGAGACCGCCGTCCTCTATCGTTTGCCCGAGCTGGCCCGCCAGGGCCTGGCCGATCTCGACCGGCTTCCCTTCTCCATCCGCGTGCTGCTCGAAAACGCACTGCGGCACGCCGGCCGCGGCCTGGTGACCGACGACCACGTGCGGGCCCTTGCCGCGGGTGCCTCCCCGCGCGGGCCGCGCGGCGAGATCCCGTTCATGCCCGCCCGGGTCGTGCTCCAGGATTTTACCGGCGTGCCCTGCGTCGTCGACCTGGTCGCGATGCGGGACGCGATGGCCCGCATCAAGGGCAATCCGGACGTCATCAATCCCGTCGTGCCCTGCGACCTCGTCATCGATCACTCGGTGCAGGTCGATTATTACGGGACGGGTGATGCGTTCCAGCGGAACGTGGACCTGGAGTTCCAGCGGAACCGGGAGCGGTATCAGCTGCTGAAGTTCGCGCAGCGCGCGTTTCGGAACTTCAGCGTCGTGCCGCCCGGCACCGGCATCGTCCATCAGGTCAACCTGGAATTCCTCGCTCCCGTCGTCCAACTCCGATCGCAGTATGGTGAGCTGACCGCCTACCCCGACACGCTCGTCGGCACCGATTCCCATACCACCATGATCAACGGCCTCGGGGTGCTGGGCTGGGGCGTGGGCGGGATCGAAGCGGAAGCGGTGATGCTGGGACAGCCGTACTTCATGCTGATCCCCGACGTGATCGGCATGAAGCTCACGGGCGAGCTGCCGCTTGGCACGACCGCGACCGATCTCGTGCTCACCGTGACGCAGCTGCTCCGGAAGAAGGGCGTCGTCGACAAGTTCGTCGAGTTTTACGGCCCGGGCCTCTCGGCACTGGGGCTCGCAGACCGGGCGACGATCGCCAACATGGCCCCGGAGTACGGGGCCACGATGGGATTCTTCCCGGTGGACGCCGAGACCGTGCGTTACCTCGAGCGGACGGGGCGCGACCCGGCCGTCGTGGCGCGGGTCGAGCGCTACTGCAAGGAGCAGGGGCTGTTCCGCACCGATGCCACCCCGGATCCGGTCTTCACCGAGACGCTCGCGCTGGACCTTGCGACCGTGGTCCCGGCGCTCGCGGGGCCGCGCCGGCCGCAGGATCTCGTCCCGCTCGCCGGCCTCAAGCGGAATTTTCAGGTCTCGCTGCCGGAGCTGCTGACCCCGGCGGCCCCGGCGCCGCGTCACGAAGTCGCGCAGGCCAACTACTCACGCTGGGTGAACGAGGGCGGCGGCGGCGCCACCGCGCCGGCCGACAGCCCACCGGTCGCGCAGCCGATCGTGAACGGCGAGCCTTGCGAGCTGCACGACGGGTCGGTGGTCATCGCCGCGATCACGAGCTGCACCAACACATCGAATCCCTCAGTGATGATCGGCGCGGGCCTGCTGGCCAAGAAGGCGGTCGAGCGGGGCCTCGCCACGCGACCCTGGGTCAAGAGCAGCCTCGCGCCGGGCTCACGGGTCGTCACCGAGTACCTGACCGGCTCGGGCTTGCTCCCTTACCTCGAGCGGCTCCGCTTCAACGTGGTCGGCTACGGGTGCACCACCTGTATCGGGAACTCCGGCCCGCTCCCGGAGCCGATCGCCCAGGCCATCGACGAGCACGCCCTCGTCACCGCCGCGGTGCTGTCGGGTAACCGGAACTTCGAGGCCCGCGTCCATCCCCAGGTCCGGGCGAATTACCTCGCCTCGCCGATGCTGGTGGTGGCCTTCGCGCTGGCGGGGCGGGTCGACATCGATCTCGAGCGGGAGCCCCTCGGCACCGGCAAGGACGGCACGCCGGTCTTTCTGCGCGACATCTGGCCCAGCCCACAGGAGATCAGCGCCGCGATGGCCGCATCGCTCAAGCCGCAACTGTTCCGCGAGCGATACGCTTCTGTGTTCGAGGGCGACGAGGTCTGGCGCGCGCTGCCGGTGCCCGCCGGGAGCCGGTACGCGTGGGACCCGAGCAGCACCTACGTGCAGGAGCCGCCCTTTTTCCAGAATCTGCCGCCCGAGCCGCCGCCGCTCCGCGACATCACCGGCGCACGGGTGCTGGCCGTCCTCGGCGACTCGGTCACGACCGACCATATCTCGCCGGCCGGGTCGATCCCCAAGAGCGGGCCGGCAGCCCGCTACCTGCTCGATCACGGGGTGGCGCAACCCGACTGGAATACGTTCGGCGCGCGCCGCGGGAATCACGAGGTGATGATGCGGGGCACCTTCGGGAACGTTCGGATCAAGAACGCCCTCGTGCCGGACAAGGAGGGGAACTGGACCCTGCACTTCCCCACCGGCGACGTGCTCTCGATCTACGACGCAGCGATGCGCTACGTCGCCGCAGGCACGCCGCTCGTCATTCTGACCGGCAAGGAGTACGGCACCGGGTCCAGTCGGGACTGGGCCGCCAAGGGGCCCTCACTCCTTGGGGTGAAAGCGGTGATCGCGGAGAGCTACGAGCGGATTCACCGGAGCAACCTGGTGGGGATGGGCGTGCTGCCCCTGGCCTACGAGCCCGGCAGCGACCGGAAGACCCTCGGGCTGAGCGGCAAGGAGACATTCGATGTCGGCGGGATCGCGACGGGCCTCACGCCGGGCGGGCGGGTACAGGTGACGGCAACGGACGCGACGGGGAAGAAAGTCACCTTCCCCGCGGTCGTGCGGCTCAATTCAGCGGTCGAGCTCGATTACTACCGGCACGGAGGGATCCTCCAGCGGGTACTGCGGCAATTTGTGCGGGAGGGCCTGAAGGCCTAACTGCAACTGCAAACCACGGAGGACACAGAGAAAAACGAAGCCCTCCGATGGATCGGAGGGCTTCTGCGCGCGCGGGGCCGGGTGGGTTACGCCACGAGATCCCGCAGCCGGTCGCCGGTCTCACCCTCGCGGAGGCGGAGGAGCGCGCGGTCGCGGAGCTGGCGGATGCGCTCGCGCGTCACCCCCATCATCCGGCCGATTTCCTCGAGCGTGCGGCTGTTGCCATCGTCCAGACCGAAGTAGAGCCGGAGCACCTTTGCATCTCGCGGGGGAAGCGAAGCGAGCGCCGTTTCGATGTCCCGCGTCTGGCTGTTGGCCAGGGCGGAGGTGTCGGTGCTCTCCTGCTCCCCGGAGGCAAAGCGCTCGATGCGTTCGTTACCTTCGCCGTCCCGGGTGGGATGGTCGAGCCGCACCGCCTCGGAGTTGAGCGCGCTGAGCGAGCGCACCGCCTCGACCGTGAGACCGGTGGCGCGGGCCAGCTCTTCCGTGGTGGGCATGCGCCCGAGGCGGTCCTTGAGGAGCGTCGTGGTGCGGCCGAGCCGGCTCAGATCGGCCGTGCGGTTGAGCGGCACGCGGACCGGACGGCCGTGGCGCGCGATGGCCGCTTGTACCGCCTGCCGGATCCACCACACGGCGTAGGAGATGAACTTCACGCCGCGGTCCGGATCGAACTTCCGGGCCGCCGTCATGAGGCCGAGGTTGCCTTCGCCGATCAGATCGACGAGCGGGACCCCGCGATTCTGGAACTTCTTGGCCACTGAGACGACGAACCGGACGTTATGGCGCGCGAGGCGCTCCTGCGCGACAATGCTGCCCTTGAACGCCTTCCGGGCAAGCTCCATCTCCTCATCGCGACTGAGGAGGGGAACACGACTGATTTCATCGAGGTAGAGGTCGAGACTTTCCCTGCCTTCATCCACTGCACGAGCGATCTGGGCCGGCCGGACCGGGCGCCGCTTGGCACGTGGCTTCACACTCACTCTTGGAACCTCCTATGGGGGGCTGGACCCAACGGCAAGGATCCCAAGCGGTGGCGCATCATATTCAGACAGTGAATATAATAGCTAAGCCGCGAAAATTCAATATCTTAGCGTAAGCTGCTGTGTTCACATGATTTGCACAAATTTTCCACATGAATAGCCACCGCCAACGCCCTGTCCCGTCATGGCTTAGCTCCCGTCCCCCCCGGGCCCTAATTCGCTCCAGATCGAACGTCGCCTTGACCATGTTCAAGTCGGGTGAAGATTAGTCCCCGTCCTCTCCCGCAGCCCCGGAGTCCCGGATGCGAATCGCAGTGCCGAGGGAGAGTGCGCCGCGCGAACTGCGTGTCGCACTGGTACCTGAATCGTGCAAGAAGCTGGGCCAAGCCGGTTACGAGCTCGCCGTCGAGTCCGGCGCCGGCCTCGCCGCCGGATTCTCCGACGCCGCCTATCAGGAGGTCGGCGCCACTGTCGTGACCGATCCGGCGGCATTGCTCGGATCGGCCGACATCGTGCTCAAGATCAACGCCCCCGCCCTCGCCGACTCCGGTCGAGACGAGCCCGGCTGGATGCGACCTGGAACGATCTACGTCGGGTCGCTGATGCCCCTCCGCAATCTCGCTGCGGTCCGTGCCCTCGCTGCGGCGAGGGTCACCGCGTTCTCCACCGACGCGATCCCCCGGACCACCCGGGCGCAGTCCATGGACACGCTCTCCTCGATGGCCAACATCGCGGGCTACAAGGGCGTGCTTCTGGCCGCGGGCCAGCTCGGCAAGTACTTCCCCATGCTGATGACCGCGGCGGGCATGGTGCCGCCGGCCAAGGTCTTCGTCGTCGGCGCGGCGGTGGCGGGGCTGCAAGCGATCGCGACTGCGCGCCGGCTCGGCGCTCACGTGGCGGCGACCGACGTCCGGCCGGAGGTGAAGGAGCAGATCGAGAGCGTCGGCGCGAAGTACGTCGGCATCGAGCTGGCGCAGAGTGCCGTGGCCGGAGGCGGTTACGCCAAGGAGCTGTCGGAGGACGATCGCCAGCGCCAGCGCCAGCTGCTGGCGGAGCAGTGCGCGCTGTCGGACGTAGTGGTCACGACCGCGCTGATCGGTGGCGTGTTCGCGCCGAAACTCATCACGGGCGACATGGTGCGGGCGATGAAGCCGGGCGCCGTGATCGTGGATCTGGCCGCGGACGGCGGCGGCAACTGTGAGCTGTCGCGCGTCGGCGAGACCACGGTCGTCGGCGGGGTGACGATCCTCGCCCCGCTCAACCTGGCGGCCACGATGCCGGTCCACGCCAGCCTGCTCTTCTCCCGCAATCTGACGGCCTTCATCCAGGCGTTCACCAGGGACAAGGCGTTCCAGCTCGACCTGAACGACGACATCCAGGCCGGCGCGCTGATCACCCACGACGGCGACGTGCGACACGCGCGGACGAAGGACGCGCTCCAACCCGCGGGCTCGCGAGCCTGAAAGGGACACACCGATCATGACCGAGACGTCCGAGTTCTGGTCGCAACTGTTCGTGTTCGTGCTGGCTTCGTTCATCGGCCTCGGCGTCATTCGCCGGGTTTCCCGGCTGCTGCACACGCCGCTGATGTCGATCACGAACGCGATCTCCGCGATCGCCGTGGTGGGATCGATCATCGTCACCGGCGCCGACTATCCCCCGGTCATCCGCCTCATGGGCGGGATCGCCCTGTTCGCCTCGATGACGAACATCGTGAGCGGCTTCCTGATCACGGATCGCATGCTCAAGATGTTCAAGACCGAGCGCAAGCCCGGCGACGGCGGTCGCGCATGATGACCACGCTCGTCCATCCCGCGTACATCGTCGCGACGGCGCTGTTCATCTTCGCGCTGCACTGGATGAACACGCCCCAGACCGCGCGCCGGGGCGTGTACGCCGGCGTCGCGGGCATGACGCTCGCCGTGGCGGTCACCTGGGCGCAGCCGGCCGTGGTGCATCACGGCTGGATCGTGCTCGCGATCGTCGCCGGATTTGCCGTCGGCGTGCCGCTGGCAATGGTCCCGCTCACGGCGGTGCCTCAGCGAACGGCGCTCTCCCATGCCTTCGGCGGCCTGGCAGCCGGCCTCGTCGGGACGGCCGAGTACTACCTCGGCGTGGGCGAGGGGCCGGACACGCTCACGGCGTTCCGGATGGTCGCGATCGTCGTGGAGATCCTCCTCGGCTTCCTGACGTTCACCGGCAGCCTCATGGCCGCCGGCAAGCTGCAGGAGGTGAAGTGGATTCCGCAGCGCCCCGTCACCTACCCGCTCCAGAACCTCACGAACCTCGGGCTCCTGATTGTCGCCGCCGGTGTAGGGACCGCGCTGGTGCTGCACCCGACCGCGGACTGGGCGCCGCAGCTCTTTCCCGTCATCATCGCGCTCGCGCTCCTGTTCGGGGTCCTGCTCATTATCCCGATCGGCGGGGCCGACATGCCGACGGTGATCGCCATCCTGAACGCGTACGCCGGTCTCTCGGCGGTCGCGATGGGCTTCGTGCTGGACAACAAGCTTCTGATTACGGCCGGCGCGCTCGACGGCTCGAGCGGGCTCATCCTGGCGATCATCATGTGCAAGGCAATGAACCGCTCGTTCACGAACGTCCTGTTCGGCGCCTTCGGCCAGGTGCAGCAGGTAAAAGCGGGCGGCGAGGAGAAGGTCTACAAGTCCGAGACGATCGAGGGAGCCGCCCAGGTGCTCGAGCAGGCGGCCCAGGTCGTCATCATCCCGGGCTACGGCATGGCGGTGGCCCAGGCGCAGCACAAGGTCCGGGAGCTGTACGATCAGCTCAAGAAGCGGGGCATCGCGGTGAAATTCGCGATTCACCCGGTGGCGGGCCGGATGCCGGGGCACATGAACGTGCTGCTGGCGGAGGCGGACATCCCGTACACCGATCTGGTGGAGATGGACGAGATCAATCCGGACATGCCGCAGGTGGACGTGGCGCTGGTCGTCGGCGCCAATGACGTCGTGAATCCGGCGGCGCGCTACGACAAGAGCAGCCCGATTTACGGCATGCCCATCATCGACGCGGACAAGGCGCGCACGGTGTTCGCCATCAAGCGGAGCAAGAATCCCGGCTTCGCGGGCATCGACAACGAGCTGTACTTCTCCGACAAGACGTGGATGCTGTTCGGCGACGCCAAGAGCGTCATTGGCGAGCTGGTGAAGCAGCTCTCGGGCGGCTCCGGCATGCACTGATCCGGTCCTGCCGCAGGTCGCGGGCGCGTATTGGACTTTATGCGTCGCGCAGTATATCGTCAGTCATACCATGCCTTTATCGAGGTCGGCCCCGCACGTCCACAAGTTCGGCGGGGCCTCGCTGGCCGACGCCGCCGCGATCGGCCACGCGGTGGCTATTGTCCGGAAGCACCGCCCCGAGCCCGCCGTCGTGGTGGTCTCCGCGATGGCCGGCGCAACCGACGCGCTGCTCGCGGTGGCCGGCCACGCCGTCCGCGGTGATGAGGCCCGGGTCGCCGAGCTGATCGGCGCGCTCCGGATGAAGTACTCGCGCGCCGCGCGTGCGGTGGTCCCCCGCAGCCGAGCCCGGACCGCGCTCCTCGCCTACATCGCCGGGCAGCTCGACGAGCTGGTGGCGCTCGCGTCCGGGCTCCGGCTCCTGCGCGACTTGAGTCCGCGGACGAGTGATTTCATCGTCGCGCGGGGCGAGCGGCTCAGCGCCCACCTCGTGACGGCGGCCCTGGTCGCGCGCGGCGTGCGCGCGCGCTATGTGGACGCCACCGCGATCGTCCGCACCGACGCCCACTACGGCCACGCGTCGCCCGACTACGATCGAACCGACCGGGCGGCCCGGCGCGTGCTGCGCCCGCTGCTCGCCCGGCGGATCGTTCCCGTGGTGCCGGGCTTCCTGGGCGCTTCCCCCGCCGACGACCTCACGACGCTGGGACGGGGCGGCTCCGATCTCACCGCCACCCTGCTCGCCCGGGCCCTCGGCGCGAGCCGGATTTCTCTCTGGAAGGACGTGCCGGGCCTGCTCACGGCCGATCCCCGGATCGTCCCCGACGCACGCGTGATCCCTGCCCTGCACACTCGCGAGGCGGCGGAGCTGGCGTACTACGGGGCCAAGGTGCTCCACCCGCGCGCGCTGATCCCGCTCGCCGGACGCAAGATCCCGCTGTACGTGCGCCCCTTCGCCGACCCATCGTCGAACGGTACCGAGGTCTCCGAGCGGGTGGCGGCGGCACAATTGCCGGTGAAAGCGCTCTCCGCCGCGACCCATCAAGCGTTGGTCACGGTCGCCGGCAACGGCATGCTCGGCGTCCCGGGCATCGCCGCCCGCACCTTCGCCGCCCTGCAGCAGCGGCGCATCTCGGTGTCGCTCATCTCCCAGGCGTCGTCGGAGCACTCGATCTGCTTCAGCGTGCCCGACCCCGCGGCGCGGGAGGCGCGGACGGCCCTGCTGCACGAGTTTCGCGATGAGATCGAGCGCCGGGAGATCGACGGTGTCGAGGTCCGCCACGGCGTCGCGACGATCGCGGTGGTGGGGCTCGGCATGGCGGGCACGCCGGGTGTGGCGGCGGGCGTCTTCTCCGCCCTCTCGTCGGGCGGGATCAACGTGGTCGCCATCGCCCAGGGATCGAGCGAGCTGAACATCTCGGTCGTGGTCGACGGCGATCGGGCGCCCGAGGCGCAGCGCCGCATCCACTCGGCGTTCCAGCTCTCCCGGATCGGCGGCGGCACGGTCAGTCGGCCCGAGCGGGTGGAGATCGTCCTGCTCGGCTTCGGGCAGATCGGGCGCATGCTCACGGGCCTGGTAGCGCGCGTCCGGCGGCCCCGCCCAGCCCTTCGCATCGTCGGCCTCATCGACCGGAGCGGGTTCGTCTTCGATCATTACGGTCTCGGCGACCGCCGGCTGGTCGAGCTGGCCGCGGCCAAGGAGCGGGGGCATCCGCTGGCGGCCGCGGCCGGCGGCCGGCCGGGGACGCCGGAAGAGGCGATCGCGTTCATTTCACGGCACGCCCTCCGTCGCCCGATCCTGGTGGATCTCACCGCGACGCACACGACCCGGCTGCTCGAGCAAGCGCTCGCCTCGGGCATGGACCTCGTCCTCTCGAACAAGCTGCCGCTCGCCGCGCCGGCCGAAGAGAGCGACCGCCTGTTCGAGCTGGCCCGTGCCTACGGTCGGCGGATCCGGCACGAGACGACGGTGGGCGCGGGGCTCCCCGTGATCGACACCTACTACAAGCTCATCGAATCGGGCGACCGGATCGAAAAGATCGAGGGCTGTCTCTCCGGCACGCTCGGCTTTCTCCTGTGGGAGCTGGGTCGCGGACGACGATTCTCCACCGCGCTCCGGGCAGCGATGGCCAAGGGCTATACCGAGCCCGATCCGCGTGACGATCTTTCGGGCATGGACGTCGGCAGGAAGGCCCTCATTCTCGGCAGGCTGCTGGGCTTCCGTGGCGAGCTGGCCCCGCGGCACGTCGAGTCGCTGGTGCCGCGGGCGGCACGGCGGTTGGGGCGGGACCAGTTCCTGGAGCAGCTCGAGCGGTTCGACCCCGAATGGGAGCGGCGAGTGACCGCGGCCGCGGCACGGGGCCGCGTGCTCCGGTACGTCGCGAGCGTCACCCGGCACTCGCTCGTCGTGGGGCTTCGCGAGGTGGATCGGTCGAGTCCGCTGGCGACGCTCAAGGGTGCGGACAACACGGTCGTGTTCACGACGGCACGCTACAAGACGAATCCGCTCGTGATCACGGGACCTGGTGCGGGACCGGCCGTGACCGCGGCCGGGGTGCTCAACGACATCCTGCAGCTCGGCGTGTCGTGACCCCGCCGCTGCTCCGCGTCACGGCGTTCGCGCCCGGATCGATCGGGAACGTGGGCCCGGGTCTCGACATTCTCGGCCTCGCCGTAGCGGGGGCCGGCGACGAAGTGACGGTCGAGCACACGACCGGCGAGCGCATCGTGGTCCGCGATCCCGGCCACCGGGACCTGCCAAGCGACCCGGCGCGGAACACGGCTGCACTCGCTGCCAGGGAGGTGTTGCGTCGCGCCAATGCCGGCGGCATCGGGCTGGCGCTTACCGTCCGCAAGGGCCTGCCGCTCGCCGGCGGGCAAGGCGGGAGCGCGGCGTCCGCCGTCGCGGGCGCCGTGGCGGCGAATCACTTGCTCGGCTCGCCGCTCGATTGCACCGCGCTCCTGGCGGCTTGTCTCGAGGCCGAGGCGGCCGTGGCGGGTCGGCACGCGGACAATGTGGCACCGTCGTTGCTCGGCGGGATCGTGCTGGTCCGGACCATCGATCCACCGGACGTCGTGCGCCTCCCGTTCCCGGCCGACCTCTGGGTCGCTCTGGTGCATCCCGACCAGCGTCTGCGCACGAGGGATTCGCGCGCCGTGCTCCCGCTCGAGGTCCCGCTCGCCACGGCCCTGCACCAGGCGGCCCAGGTCTCGGCCATCGTCGCGGCGCTCGGCGCGGGCGACTATGCGCTACTGGGACGGGCGCTGGATGATCGGATCGCCGAGCCCGCGCGTGCCCGCCTGCTGCCCGGGTTCGCCGAGGCTAAGCACGCCGCGCTCGCGGCCGGCGCGCTCGGCGCCTCGATCTCGGGAAGCGGTCCCACGGCCTTCGCGCTCGCGCGGGGTGAGGTCGGCGCGCGGGCGGCCGGCGCGGCCATGCAGGCGGCGTACGCCGGCGTCGGCGTCAGCGCCTCGGTCCGGGTCGGCGCTGTGGACCGGGAGGGCGCCCGGGTGATCGCATGAAATTCGGGATTGATCGGCCGGAGACCTGGCAGGTCTGCATCGTCTGTGGTAACGAGATGGTGGAATCGGACCCGCACGCCCGCTGCGTTCGCTGCGGTGGTCTGCTCGAGATCGAGCACCGCGTGCCCCGGATGGCCCCGGAGGAGCTGCTGCGCCGCTTTACCGAGCGCCGGGGCGCGCCCAGGGGCGGATCCGCGTCCGGCGTGTGGCGCTACAAGGACATCGTGTTGCCGTCAGCCACCGAAGTGGTCTCGCACCCGGAGGGGAACACGCCGTTGCTCCAGCGATCGTCGATCGACCGCTGGGCGGGCGTGGAGGGATTGCTGCTCAAGCACGAGGGCTACAATCCGACGGGGTCGTTCAAGGACCGCGGCATGACGGTCGGGGTGACCCAGGCCCGACGAATCGGGGCGCGGGCGGTGGCGTGTGCCTCCACCGGGAACACCTCCGCGTCGCTTGCGGCGTACGCGTCGCTGGCGGGCATTCCGGCGCTCGTGCTGGTGCCCGCGGGCAACGTGGCGCTGGGCAAGCTGGCGCAGTCGCTGGCCTACGGGGCGAAGACGCTCCTCGTCCGCGGCGACTTCGACGACTGTCTCCGGCTGGTAGAAGAGGCGAGCGAGCGGCTCGGCGTCTACCTGCTCAACTCGATCAATCCATTCCGGGTGGAGGGCCAGAAGACGATCGTCCTGGAAACGCTGGAGCAGCTCGGGTGGGACCCGCCCGACTGGATCGTGTTCCCGGCGGGCAACCTCGGGAACACCGCCGCGTTCGGCAAAGCGCTGGTCGAGGCGCGCGCGTGGGGCCTCATCGACCGGCTCCCGCGACTGGCGGCGGTACAGGCAGCCGGGGCGGCGCCGTTCGCGCAGAGTTTCGCCGAGGGATTCGCGCGGCGACATCGGGTGAAGGCCGAGACGGTCGCGACCGCGATCCGGATCGGCGATCCCGCCTCTTACGACCGCGCGGTCAAGTCCATTCGGGAAACCGACGGCGTCGTGCTCGCGGTGAGCGACGCAGAGATCCTCGCGGGCAAGGCGGTGGTCGACGCGTCCGGCGTCGGCTGCGAGCCGGCGAGCGCCGCGAGCGTCGCCGGCGTCAAGCGCCTTGTCGCGGCGGGCACGATCAAGCCGACGGACCGGGTCATCGCCGTGCTCACGGGGCATATTCTCAAAGACCCGGACGCCCTGCTGCACTATCACCGGGAGATGGATCCCCCGCCCGTCGGAGCGAACCGGCCGATCGAAATCGAGCCCACCATCGATGACGTCGCCCGGGTGCTGGAGGGCAGCCGATGCTGATTCAAAGCGGGATCGTCCCGCTCGACGATCTGGTGGGCGGACTCCTGCCCGGGCGGGCGTATCTCCTGAGCGGGAGCGCCGGAACGGGCAAGAGTGTGTCGTGTCTCGAGTTTCTCGACGTCGCACTGGAGCGCGGCGAGGTTGCGGCCCTGCTCACGCACGACGATCCCACCGACGTGCTCTCCTCCGCGGCGTTTCTCGGCATCGACCTGCAGCGGGCGCTGGTGGAGGAGCGGTTTGTCCTCGTCCGATACCGGCCCAACTTCGTGCGGCTCGCGGCGCGCGCGCCGAGCGCCGAGGCCGTGTTCGCCGAGTTCCGGCGCGCACTCGGTCCGCGGACGCCGGTGCGGCTTGCGATCGACTCGATCGTGCCGGCCCTCGAGGGCGGGAAGAGCGGCGGCGCAGCCGTGTTCGCCTTGATCCACCTGCTCGACGACCTCGGCGCCACGACGATGCTCACGTATCCCGGCGATCTCGCGGGGCTGTACGATGCGCGGCTCGAGCCGCTGGTGCAGCGGGCCGCCGGGGTCTTCCACCTCGCGAGCCGCAACCAGGCCCGGCGTGACGGGACGCTCGAGATCCGGAAACTCCGGTATGAGGCCAAGTCGCTCGGCCCGATCGCGTTCCGAATCCAGGCCGGCGCCGGGTTCGTCCCGGTGCACGATCCGGCGGAGCCGCCCTCGCCGGACGTCCAGCGGAAGCTGCTCGTGCTCAGCCTCGCGGATCCGTTCCCGGGCGACTTGCTGCGCCTGCTGGAGCGCGACCACACGGTGATCGTCCGCACCGGAGTGACGGGCGCCTCATCCGACCTCGTGCACGGCGAAGCCGGCGTGCTGTTGCTCAATGTGCGACGAGACGTGATCCAGGACGCGCGCCAGCTCATTCGCGACGTACGCGCCGCCAAGAGCACCATCCCGATCGTCGTCGTCACCAACTATCAGCTGCGTTCCAGCGACCGGACCCGCGCGCTCCGGGCGGGCGCCGACGATTGCCTGTCCACCAACCTCCAGCCCGAAGAATTCATCGCCCGGGTGCAGAGCATCGCCCAGCGGGGCGGGTCGGAGCACACTCCCGACGCCGAGTCCGAAGCGCCGCTCATTCTCCAGCCGACGACGGACGGCGAGTCGTACCTGCTGCTCGACGGCGCCCAGTTCCGGAAGGCGGTCGGGCTCCACCTCGCGCGCGAGCGCGCGCCGTTTTTCACGGTGGCCCGGGCCGAGCCCGGCAACGGCGACGTGATGGCGCTCGCCGACCTCGCGTTGCGGACGAGCCGCATGGCCACGGGCGACCTGGTCGGCTTCGAGGGGCGGAGCGTGCTGCTCTATCTGGACGCGGCCCGGCCCAAGGACCTGACGGCGTTCCTGGGCCGGCTGCACGACGAGTGGCGCGGCGTCGCGGCCGACGATATCGCGGTTGAGACGTTCGGGTATCCGGCGGAAGAGGAGTGGATTCGCGCCTTTGTGCGCGCGCAGCCAGCCTAACGGGGAGGGGCCGTGCCGCTCATCGAGATGAGCCTGAACACCCTGCTCGCCATCATCGTCGTCGTATCCGTCACCGTGACGGCGGCGCTGGCGGCGGCGAGCTACGCGGCGTACAAGCTGCGGGCCCGCCGCCGGCCGAAGCCGACGAGCGGGCCCGAGTCGGAGAACCCGTACTTCGAGCGGTACGTCCCGCCTAGCTCCGCTTCCGAGCCACGCGAGTGACGGCCTCGCCAAGCTCGGTGTAGGCCTGCGGGTCCACCTCGCGAAAGGGTGTCGCCTTGTAGGCGATCTTCCCGTCCGGTCCCACCACGAACAGACTCCTGTTGTCGAGCTGATGCTCCGGCAGCCAGGCCCCGTACAGCTGCCCCGCCGCACCGATCGGATCACTCAAGAACGTGAACGGGAAGTCCGCGTCTTTCGCCCAGGCGGCAAGCGTGTCGGCGACATCGGCGCTGATCGCCAGCAGGACGACATCTTTCCCGCCGTGGAACAGGGTCGCGTACTGATCACGGTACGCGCTCATTTGGATGGTTCAGCCCTTGGTTCGGGCCTTGTAGAAGAAGGCAATGACGACGGTCTTGCCCTTGAAGCTCGACAGCCGCACGGGCTTCTTGCCGACACCCGCGCGGGTCGCGGGAACGAGAGCGAAGTCGGGTGCCGGCTGGCCGACGGCCGGTCCCTGCTCCGAGCCGGTTTGCGCCTGTGCTGCTCCCGGAGTCGCCCCGGCCGCCAAGACTACCGCGACTCCTCCGGCCCATCGTGCCAAGCTCATGTGCCCTCCCTGGTGCGCGCGGCACCCGAATCGCTGAGAATGCGCCAGATCGTTTGATTGGCATCGGCGGCGATGTACAGCGAGCCGTCCGGTCCTATCGCGAGGCCCGAGGGCCGGACACCCGTCGGGTCCGAGGTCTCCCGCATGATCGTCTGGTACGGGCCCGACGGAACGCCGCCCCGCAGCGGTTGCCACACGACACGGTAGCCCGCCTGCGGCAACGGGGCGCGATTCCACGAGCCGTGGAACGCAATGAAGACGCCCTCGTCGTAAGTGCTCCCCATCGCGCGGGCGGGGCCGAATGCGAGGGCCATCGGAGCCCAGTGGCCCGGAAAAACCGCCAGCGGCGGCTTCGCCGTCGTGCAGCGGCGCACGTCCTTCCCGTCGCCGCCATACTCGGGCGCGAGGACCATCGCGCGGGCATCGACGTCGTAGTAACAGTACGGCCACCCGTAGTTGTCGCCCCGGTCGATGCGCCCGAACTCTTCGCCGGGGTTCTCCGCGCTCCGCTCGTTGGTGTACCCCCAGTTGGCGCCGAGCTGGTCGCGGCCGTGAATCGCCCCGTAGAGGGCGCCGTCGACGGCGTCGAACCGAAGAGCGACCGTGTTCCGCAGTCCGGTGGCCCAGTGCTCGCCGTCGGCGAATCGCTGTCCCGGACGATCGGCGGCGAAGCGCCAGATCCCAGCCCGGGTCTCGAGCTCCACGCAGGGATCCCGCCCCGGGGAACGGGCGGCGCGGTTCTGCTCCTGACAGCTGTTCGTGGCCGACCCGATGTTGACGAAAAGGTTGCCTTGCAGGTCGAGCGCGATGCTCTTGGAGGTGTGATTGCCGTTGGAGGGCAGACCCGCGACTATCGGTTCCGGGGAGCCGGTCGGCTCCAGCTGCCCGTTGGTCCACGCATACCGGTACACGGCGTCGTCGGTGCTGTAGTACAGATACTGATCCGTGAGGGCGATGCCGGTGCCGCCCGAGCTGCCGAACTGACGAATGATGTCGGCCACGCCGTCACCGGAGGTGTCCCGGAGCGCGACGATGCCGCGCCCGTCCACGTTGGCGAAGACATCGCCGTTGGGGGCGACCACGAGATGGCGAACGTGGCCGAGTCCCTTCGCCACAACGAGGGCGCAGAGACCGCTCGGCACGGTGAGCCCGCCATTGCCGGCGGCGCAGACCGGCCGATCGGCGTGGCGCGGCGCCAGTCCGGTCTGTGGACGGCGCAGGGCGGCCGCGACCACGATGATGGTACCGACCGCGAGCAGCGGGATCGCCAAACGGCCGATGGAGGAGGGGGGGGACATATGCCTAAAATATGGCCCCACAGCCGCCGCTCCGGCTACCGTGCGCGGGGCGATCAGTGGCGCGCCCTATTGCCGTGGGAGAAAAGCGTCATACTTTGATGGGCGTCGGATTCGTCTGGATTCGCTCCTTCGCAGGCACGCACGGTTTCCACACCCTCACGGGAGACTCGCGATGGCAGCCAAGAAGAAGTCCAAGAAAGCCAAGAAGTCCACCGCCAAGCGCCGCGCGGCCAAGAAGCCCGCAAAGAAGAAAACGGCGGCGAAGCGGAAGCCGAACCCCGCGTTCATGAAGGCCATGACGCCGAGCGCCGCACTCGCCGAAGTCGTCGGCAGCCGGCCGCTCCCCCGCACCGAAGTCACCAGCAAGCTCTGGGCGTATATCAAGCGCAAGGGGCTCCAGGACAAGGTCAACCGGCGGAACATCCACGCCGACGAGGCGCTCCGCCCGATCTTCAAGAAGGACGTCGTCAACATGTTCGAAATGACCAAGCTGGTGTCCAAGCACCTCAGCTAGGTCGTCGATCCCCACGCAGACAAGAGGGCGCTCCCGCCGGAGCGCCCTTTGTCGTTGTAGCCGGACACCTCAGCGTGCCGGCAGCTCGCGCGTGATGCGGCGCGCGGCGAGCTCCGCGGAGATGAGCACCATCGGGAGGCCGCAGCCGGGGTGGGTGCTCTGGCCCACGAAGTAGAGATTGCGGTAGCGGCGGTGACGGTTGTGCGGGCGGAAATAGCCGATCTGGCGTAGCCCATGGGAGAGGCCGAACGCCTCGCCGCGAAGATTGCCGAACTGACTGGTGAAATCGGCCGGCGTCACGCGCCGCCGGATCACAATGTGCCGGCGGAGATCGGGACAGGCGAGCGCCTCCAGCCGTTCGATCGTTCGCTGCTCCACCAGCGGCCCTTCTGTTTCCCAGTCGGTCGGGTTCGCGGGATTCTGACTCGGCGCCAGCACCAGCACGAACAGGCTCTCGCAGCCGGGCGGCGCCCGCCCGGGATCGGTCCGCGTCGGCGCGACAACGTAGAATGGCGGATCGTCCGGCATCCGGTGCTCGTCACAGAGCATCCGGCACGCGGCGGCCAGGTCACGCGAGACCGCCAGATTGTGATGCAACAGCCCCGGGTACGTTCGGTTCACGCCGAGGGAGAGCAGCACCACCGAGCAGCTGAATTCCTTCCGCTCGATGCCCGGATAGGGCTCGCCCAGCAACGCCTGGTAGGTATACGGCAGGTCGGCGTTCGCCACCACCACGTCCGCCGGCAGCTCCCGGCCGTCGGCCAGGCGCGCGGCCGCGACCCGACGGCCGACCCGATGCAGGGTCGTGACGGGTGTGCCGTAGTGAAAGGTCACGCCCAGCTCGCCGCCGAGGCGCTCGAGCGCCGCCGCCAGCTGGTGCATCCCGCCCATGGGATAGTAGATCCCGCCCGCGACCTCTGCATGCGCGAGGAGGCCGTAGATGGCGAGCGAGCGGAACGGCGAGAGCCCGAGATAGAGGGACTGGAACGTGACCGCCTGCCGCAGCCGTTCGTCGCGGAAGAACCGGGCCGCCAGCGCTTGGAGGTCGCCGAGCGCGGCCGCCCCATAGCGCAGCCCGAGCCCGCCCACGCGCAGCATCGCCAGCGGGCGATGCATATCCCGGCGGATGAATTCGATGCCGCGATCATAGAGCTGCCCCGTAAAGGCCAGCCACTCGAGCGCGCGGGGACCGCACCCCGGCTCGATCCGCTCGAAGTTCGTCACCAGCTGGTCGAGTCGGCTGGTCATTTCGAGCGTGGACCCGTCGGCGAAGTGCAGCCGATAGCAGGGATCGCACTGCACCAGGTCGATGTAGTCCTCGCGCCGTCGCCCAACGTCGTGAAAGAGCCGGTCCCAGCAGTCCGGCATCATCACCATCGACGGTCCGGTATCGAACGTGTAGCCCGCCGATCGCCACACGCCCGCGCGACCGCCCGGGACGTCGTGTTGCTCGACCACGGTCACCTGATAGCCGGCATGCGCGAGCCGGATCGCGGCCGCGAGACCACCGATCCCTGCGCCGACCACCACCACGCGGCGGCCTCTCACTCTGCCTCCCCCAGGGTCTGATCGAG
Organism: Gemmatimonadales bacterium; assembly: GCA_036560625.1. Taxonomy (GTDB): domain Bacteria; phylum Gemmatimonadota; class Gemmatimonadetes; order Gemmatimonadales; family GWC2-71-9; genus DASQPE01. The sequence continues at coordinate 10,143 of DATBQV010000372.1, read as the reverse complement.
TCGGGCCACAGAATTGTAGGTCGTCGAGCGGTCCCCGTTCGGTGCTCCGCAGTGTATCTTTGGCCCCCTATGGCCGGCGAATACATCTTCACGATCCGCGACCTCCGCAAGGTCGTGCCTCCCAATAAGGAGATCCTGAAAGGGATCCACCTCGCCTTCTACCCCGGCGCCAAGATCGGCGTGCTCGGCGGCAACGGCGCGGGCAAGTCCACCCTTCTCCGCATCATGGCCGGGGTCGACACCGATTTTCTGGGGGACGCGCGCCCGCTGCCCGGGACGCGCATCGGTTACCTGGCACAGGAGCCCGCGCTCGACCCGGCAAAGGACGTGCGCGGCAACGTGGAGGTGGCCGTGGCCGACTCGCGCGCGATGCTCCAGCAGTTCGAGACGCTCAGTGCCCGGTTCGCCGAGCCGATGGACGACGACGAGATGACTCGGCTGCTCGAGAAGCAGGGCAACCTCCAGGAGCGGATCGACGCCCTCGGGCTCTGGGAGCTGGACCACAAGATCGATCTCGCGATGGACGCGCTGCGACTGCCACCGGGTGACGCCGACGTCGCCAGCATCTCCGGCGGTGAGCGCCGCCGGGTGGCACTCTGCCGGGTGCTGCTCGCCCAGCCCGATATGCTGTTGCTGGACGAGCCGACCAACCACCTCGACGCCGAGAGCGTGTGGTGGCTCGAGCGCTACCTCGCGGAGTTCCCGGGGACGGTGGTCGCGGTGACCCACGACCGCTACTTCCTGGACAACGTCGCCAAGTGGATCCTGGAGCTGTACCAGGGCGCCGGTATTCCCTGGGAGGGAAACTACTCCTCCTGGCTGGAGCAGAAGCAGCAGCGGCTGGCGCGGGAAGAGAAACAGGCCTCGGCCCGGCAGAAAACCCTCGCGCATGAGCTCGAGTGGATCCGCATGGCGCCGCGAGCCCGACAGGCCAAGAGCAAGGCGCGCATCACGCGGTTCGATGAGCTTCGCGCCGAGGCCGAGCGGCAGTCGGAGGGCAGCGCCGAGATCCTGATTCCCGTCCCCGAGCGGCTCGGCGACGAAGTGGTCATCGCCAAGGGGGTCTCCAAGGCGTACGGCGATCGGCTGCTCTTCGAGGGGCTGAGCTTCGCGCTGCCGCGCGGCGGTATCGTCGGCGTGATCGGACCGAACGGCGCCGGGAAGACGACGCTGTTCCGGATGATTACGGGCAGCGAGACGGCGGACGCCGGCGAGGTGGTCGTGGGACAAACCGTGCGGCTTGCCTACGTCGACCAGAGCCGCGACGCACTGGACGGCGCCAAGACCGTGTACGAGGAGATCTCCGGCGGGCAGGATACGCTCCAGGTCGGCAAGCGCCAGGTGAACGCGCGCGCCTATTCCGCGGGCTTCAACTTTCGCGGCGCCGACCAGCAGAAGCGGGTGAAGGATCTCTCGGGCGGCGAGCGGAACCGCCTGCACCTGGCCAAGCTGCTCAAGAGCGGCGGCAACGTGCTGTTGCTGGACGAGCCGACCAACGATCTCGACGTGGATACGCTGCGTGCGCTGGAGGAAGCCCTGGTGGGGTTCGCCGGCTGCGCCGTCGTGATCAGCCACGATCGCTGGTTCCTGGACCGCATCGCCACGCACATGCTGGCGTTCGAGGGGAACAGCGAGGTCGTCTGGTTCGAAGGGAACTATCAGGAGTACGCCGCCGATCTGAAGCGCCGGAAGGGCGTCGACGCCAACCAGCCGCACCGGATACGGTACAAGAAACTGGTCCATTGACTGCGGTGAACGGTGAACAGTCAACGGTGAACGGGCGTTTGCGATGACGCATGAAACTCCCGTTCACTGTTTACCGTTCACTGTTCACCCGGTCGGATTACCTTCTTCCTTCATGCTTACGGCCCAATCCCGCGTTCCGTACCTGCCCGCCCGCATCGAGGGCCTGTCCTCGATGGTCATGAACCTCTGGTGGAGCTGGACGCGGGAGGCGCGGACGCTGTTCCGCTCCATCGACCCACTGCTCTGGCACCGCGTCCGGCACAATCCCATCGACCTGCTCTGCCGCGTCGATCCGGCGCGGATCGCCGCGTGCGCGAGCGATACCGATTTCCTCCGGCGCTACGACGAGGTCATGGGCCGCATGACCCACGACCTGACGACGCCGGATACCTGGTTCAATCGGGCGTATGACGGGTACAGCGACGGTCCCCTTGCCTACTTCTGCGCCGAGTTCGGGCTCCACGCCTCGGTACCCATCTACTCCGGCGGCCTCGGGGTGCTCGCCGGCGATCACTGCAAGTCGGCGTCGGATCTCGGCGTGCCGATGATCGGCGTCGGGCTTTTCTACATGAAGGGCTACTTCGACCAGCGGCTGCGGCTCGACGGATGGCAGGAAGACAGCGACGAGGAGTACGACGTCAGCCGGACCCCGCTCGAGCGGGTGACGGGCCCGGGCCGCGAGCCATTTCTCGCCACGGTGGAGACCGGCGGCCGACCGGTACAGCTCCGTGCGTGGCGCATGACGGTGGGGCGGGTCCCCGTGTATCTCCTCGACACCAACCTCGAGGCGAACCATCCGGAAGACCGCCTGCTCATGAACAAGCTGTACGCCGGCGGACCGGAGCTGCGCTTGCGCCAGGAGTGGATCCTGGGGGCCGGCGGTGTCCGGATGTTGCGGGCGGTCGGGATCAACCCCGCCGTGTGGCACGCCAACGAAGGCCACGCCGCGTTCATGATGATCGAGCGCATCCGCGAGCTGACGGCAAAGGGCACGTCGTTCACCGACGCCGTCCGCGAGGTGCGGAGCCGCAGCATCTTCACGACCCACACGCCGGTGCCCGCCGGGCACGATGCCTTCGCGGCCGACGACGTCGCGGCCTGCATCGGCCCCGTGTGGGAGGAGATGGGCGTGGATCGAAACGCGTTCTTCCACCTGGGGCGCCATCCGGCCCTGCCCGATCGCTTCCACATGACCGTGACCGCCATCCACTGTTCGTCGAAGGTGAACGGCGTCTCCCGCCAGCACGGTCAGGTCTCCCGCCACCTGTGGCGCGACCTCTGGCCCAACCGGCCGTGGGAAACGATCCCGGTGGGCCACGTCACCAACGGCGTGCATCTGGCCACGTGGATGGCCGCGCCGATCATGGGACTGCTCGACCAGCACATGGGACCGGGGTGGAGCGACCGCGAGGACGACGTGGCGATGTGGGATCACGTCCTCACGCTCGACCATGCGGCCCTGTGGCAGGCGCACGGCCAGCTCAAGGACGTCCTCCACGACTACATCCGCGAGGATACGCGCCACCGGTTCGCCGGCCAGCACAAGGAGGCCGCCCAGGTGGTGGGCGCGGGGACGCTGCTCGACCCGCACGCGCTGACGATCGGGTTCGCCCGCCGCTTCGCGACGTACAAGCGCGCGAACCTGATCTTCCGCGACCTCGAGCGCCTGCGTCGCCTGCTCACCAACCCGTGGCGGCCGGTGCAGATCGTCTTCGCCGGCAAGGCGCATCCGGCGGATAATCCGGGCAAGGAAGTGCTCCAGAGCGTGTACCAGTTCACCCGCGACCCGGCGTTCGAGGGCCGCGTGGCCTTTATCGAAGATTACGACATGCACCTGGCCCACGTGCTGGTCCAGGGCACCGATCTGTGGCTCAATCTTCCCCGCGTGCCGCTCGAGGCGTCCGGCACGAGCGGGATGAAGGCCGCGCTCAACGGCGTGCCGCACCTGGGCACGCTGGACGGGTGGTGGAAAGAGGCGTACGATGGATTGTCCGGCTGGGCGATTCCCCAGGCGGGTGAGCACGACGACGCGGACGCCGCAGATGCAGAGCGATTCTACAACCTGCTCGAGGAGCAGGTGATCCCCCTCTACTACAACCGGGATACGCGGGGCGTGCCGCTCGGCTGGGTGGAAAGGATGCGCTATTCCATTCGGCTCGGCGGGGCGCGATTCACGGCCCGGCGGATGATGCAAGAGTATGTCCAGAAGTACTACGCGCCCGCGTTCCGGGGCGAGTCGTCCGCCGACGACCCACCCACCGGATAGTTCCCTCTCGGTCGTGCACCTCACGGCCGAGTACTTTCCCTACGCGCGCACCGGCGGGCTTGCCGAGGCCGTGATGGGACTCGCGTCGTTCCAGCAGGCGTCCGGCCTCCCGGCCACCGTCCTCCTGCCGCTCTATCGCACGGTGCACGACGAAGCGCCCGACCTGGAACCCGTCGGTCCGCCGATCCGCGTCCCGTTGGGATCCCGGGTCGAAGAAGCGCGGATCTTCCGGATCGCGGGCAGCGCCGCGCAGTCCGGTCCGCGGGTGTTCTTCATCGAGCACCTCGACTTCTTCAACCGCGCCGGCATCTACGGCGAGCAGGGTCGGGACTATCCCGACAACGCGCGGCGCTTCGCCTTCTTCGCGCTCGCCGCCTGCCTGGCCCTGCCGCGCGTGGCGTCCGGGCCGTTGATCCTTCACGCCCACGACTGGCACACCGCCCTGGCGCCCATTTACCTGCGCACCGTCGTGGCCCGGGAGCCGTGGGCCCGGGACGCGCTCGCCATCCTGTCGGTCCACAATCCCGGCTATCAGGGTCACTTCGGGCCGGAGGCCATGCTGGACTTGGGGCTCCCGGTCGAGCTGTACAACTGGCACCAGCTCGAATGGTACGGCAAGGTGAACTTCCTCAAGGGCGGACTCGCGTTCGCCGACTGCGCCATCACGGTAAGCCCGACGCAGGCGATCGAGCTCTGCACGCCGGGCGGCGGCTTCGGGCTGCACGACATGTACCAGGCGCTTGGTGACCGGCTGGTGGGCATCGTCAACGGGATCGATCAGACGGTGTGGGATCCCGCGACCGATCCGCAGATTCTCGCGCGCTACGGGGTGCAGGACCTCGCGGGCAAGCAGCGCTGCAAGGCGGCGTTGCAGCGCTCGTACGGGCTGCCCGAGAATCCCGCGACGCCGCTCTTCGGCATGGCCGGGCGCCTGGTCCAGCAGAAAGGCCTCGACCTGATCCTCGAGAGCCGGCAGCTGCTCCAGGAAGATGCCCAGTTCGTCTTTCTCGGCAGCGGCGATCCGCGCTATGAGGAAGCCCTCGCGGGACTCGCCCGCGCGGCACCGGGGCGGATCGGCGTACAGCTCGCGTTCCGTGATCCGCTGGAGCATCGGCTCATGGCCGGTGTCGACCTGTTCCTCATGCCCTCCCTCTACGAGCCGTGCGGCCTCACGCAAATGCGGGCCCAGCGATACGGCTCACTGCCGGTCGCCCGGCGCGTCGGCGGCCTGGCGGACACGATCGAGGACGGCGTGACCGGCTTCCTGTTCGACGCCTACGAGGCCACGGCGCTCGAGGAGGCGGCCTTCCGGGCGCTTTCGCTCTACGGACGCCCCGCCGACCGCACGCGCATGATGCGCGAGGCCATGGCGCGGGACTTCAGTTGGGAACGATCCGTCTCCGCGTACATTGACGTCTATCGGCGCGTCGTGGCCCGGGGGCCCCGCGCCTGACCGGAGCCCAGATGGACTTCGTGCTGATGCTCCACAGCCACCTCCCGTGGGTCCTCAACCACGGGCGCTGGCCCCACGGCAGCGACTGGCTCAGCGAAGCCGCGCTCGACACCTACCTGCCCCTGCTCGAGACGCTGCGCGCGCTCGACCACGAGCACGTCCCGGCTCCCGTCACTATCGGCTTCACGCCGGTGCTCGCCAACCAGCTCGCGAGCCCCGTCTTCGTCGAGGAGCTGGAGGCGTTCGTCGCCCAGCGGCTCGAGGCCTGTGACCAGGCCGCGCTCGACATCGCCGCGACCGAGCCGCATCTCCTGCCGCTCGTGCGCTACTGGCGTGACCGGTTCGTGCGGCTCCGGGACCTCTTCCGGGCTACCGGCTCCGATCTCGTGGGCGCATTCCGCGACCTCGAGACGCGCGGCCGGATCGAGATCCTCGGTTCCGCGGCTACCCACGGTTTCCTGCCGCTCCTCGCCCGGGACGAGAGCATCCGGCTCCAGCTCGCCGTCGGCGTGGCCGAGCACCGGCGGCTGTTCGGCCGCGCTCCGGCCGGCTGCTGGCTGCCGGAGTGCGCGTACCGGGCACGGGGGCCCTGGGCGCCCTGGCCCACGGCACCCAAGGCCGGCGTCCGCCGGGGCATCGAAGAGCACCTGGCCGACGCCGGGTTCACGTTCTTCTTCGTGGACGCCCACCTCGCGGCGGCGGGGCGGCCGCTCGGCGTGTACGGGGATCCGCTCGTGGGCCCGCGTGAAGCCGCCGAGGGCGAGGAGCTGGCCGCGCAGCATGCGCTCCGGTCGCCGTACCGCGCGTATCGCATCTCGCCCTCACGAGGCACCCACGCCGTCGCCGCCTACGTGCGCGATCCCCGCGCGTCCATGCAGGTCTGGAGCCGGCATCACGGATATCCCGGGTCGGCCCAATATCTCGAGTTCCACAAGATCCGCTGGCCCGGCGGGCTCAAGCTCTGGCGCGTCACCGGCGACGGAGTCGATCTCGGCGGCAAGCAGCCCTACGATCCGGCCGACGCCCGCGGCCATGCGCACGGCCATGCGCAGCACTTCGCCGCGCTGCTCGGCCGGATCGCCGAGACCGCCTCGCCCGGCCCGGACGGGGTCATCGCCGTTCCGTTCGACACCGAGCTCTTCGGGCACTGGTGGTTCGAAGGACCGGATTTTCTGGGCGACGTCTACCGGGCCCTGCCGCAGCAGGACCGGGTGCGCCCGGTGACGGGCTCCAGGCACATGACGGATCACGCACCCCGCGTGGCGATCCGGCTCCCGGAGGGCACCTGGGGTGCCAACGGGGATTACTCCATGTGGCTCGGGCCCGAGACCGCCTGGACCTGGGAGCGGATCTGGCCGCTCGAACAACGCTTCTGGGACCTGGCCGGCGACGCCATGGCGCAGCCGTCGACCCGGCCCGTGCTGGCGCAGGCCGCGCGATCACTCCTGCTCACCCAGTCGTCCGACTGGCAGTTCATCATTTCCACGGGCGCTGTCGCGGACTACGCCGTACGCCGGTTCACCCAGCATTGCGTCGAGACTGAGAAGTTGCTCGCCGCGATGACGCCGGGGAGTGATACTTCGCTCGCGGAGGGCCAGGCGCTCGCGGCCACGCTGAGCCGGCGTGACCACCTGTTCCCGGACATCCTGCCCGCGGTCGCCGCCGCGCTCAGCGGCTCCCGCAGTCTCGCCCTGGGCTGACATGGCGCCGATCCGCTTCGTCTTCGGCCTGCATCTCCACCAGCCGGTCGGAAATTTCGACCACGTCTTCCAGCAGCACCTCGATGACGTCTATGCACCGCTGCTCGACCGACTCGCGGGCGCGGACTTTCTCCCGATGGTCCTCCACGTCTCCGGACCGCTGTTCGATTGGCTCGATGCGCGCGCTCCGGCCTGGATGGATCGGCTCGGCGGGCTCGCGGCAGAGGGCCGGGTCGAGCTGTTGCTGTCGGGATTCTATGAGCCGGTGCTGGCGTCGCTCCCCCGTCGGGACCGTGTCGAGCAGATCCAGTGGATGCGCGAGGCCCTGCGACGCCGCTTCGGGGTGGACGCCACCGGCCTCTGGCTCACGGAGCGGGTCTGGGAGCCGGAGCTGGCCGCCGACCTGGCCGACGCGGGGGTCCGGTACGCGCTGGTGGACGACCGGCACTTCGTGGTCTCCGGGTTCCCGCGGGAGCGGCTGCACGCCCCGTACTGGACCGAGTCCGACACCAGGCGCGTGGCGCTCTTTCCGATCGACGAGCGGCTTCGCTATCTCATCCCCTTCCGGCCACCCGAGGAGACCGCGTCGTACCTGCAGGGACTTCGAGCCGCGGGCCATCAGCTCGCGGTGCTCGCCGACGATGGAGAGAAGTTCGGCGGTTGGCCGGGGACGCGAGAGTGGGTGTACGAGCAAGGCTGGCTCGACCGGTTCGTGCACACGATCGGCGAGCTGGTCGCGCGGGGCGAGGTCCGACTCAGCACGCTGGGGCAGGCGCTGGCGGAGGTGCCGAGCGCCGGCATCGCCTACCTGCCGACCGCATCCTATCGGGAGATGGAAGCGTGGTCGCTCCCGCCCGAGCCCGCGCTCCGCCTCAACCGTCTCGAGCAGGATCTCGGCGAGGAACGGATGGCCGGGCCGGACGGCGCGCTCGTCCGGGGGTCGCACTGGCGGAACTTCCTCGCGAAGTACCCCGAATCGAATCGGATGCACAAGAAGATGCAGGTGCTCTCCACGCTGTGCCGCCGCCGCGGCGATCCGCCCGAGGCGCGCCGGGCGATCGGGCGGGCACAGTGCAACGACGCGTACTGGCACGGCGTCTTCGGCGGACTCTATCTGCCGCACCTTCGCGAGGCGATCTGGCGCAACCTGGCCGATGCGGAGGCTCGCCTTCGCGCGGGCCAGGGCCTCACCTGGGAGGTGCTCGATCTCGACGCCGACGGCCACGACGAAATCTGGGTGCACTCCGACCGCTGCTCCGTGGTCGTGAGCCCGTGGCGGGGCGGCGCGGTCGAGGACCTGACCTTGTTCGGGCCGGGCATCAACTTCGCCAACGTGCTCACCCGAAGACTCGAGGCCTATCACGTGACGGCCCTCCAGCAGGGCGGCGGGCACGACGGCGCCGGCGGCGGTGCGCCGAGCATTCACGACCTCGAAACGGGCTTGCGTCTCGCGGAGCAGCCGCCTGTGGACGCGGACGACCGCGCGATCTTCGTCGATCGCGTCCTTCCCGGCGATCTCTCGCTCGACGCCTATGCCCGCGGGGCGTATGCCCCGTTGCGCTCCTGGGCGCGGGCGCCGGCGCATTTTCAGATTGCCGATGCCGCGGGCGGCATCGAAGTGCGGCTCAGCTTTCACACGGAGGGCGCGCCGCTCCGGAAGACGGTGCACGTGGCCGCCGACGGCCGACTGGCCGTCGACTACGAGTGGCCCGCCACCGCGGACGCGGAGCACGCGGTCTTCGCGGTCGAGCTCTCGCTCTTCCGGCCGCTCGCCCTCACCGGAACCCCCGAGCCCGATCGCTGGAAGTTTCCAATCGAGACCGTCGCCAAGTCGGAGCGCGGCCTCGACCGCACGTGCCAGGGAGAATCCGTCACGCTCCGGTGGCCGCTTCCCCTAAGACGGGCGCGCCTCGAGCTCGGTCCCCCCGAGCCGTAGCCGTCGCTATCTTTGCCCCATGGCGAATTCGACTCCCGCGCGATCGGTCACGCTGGGCCTGGTGCAGAGCCGCTGCACGCTCGACCCCGACGAAAACGTGCGCAAGGCCGTCGCGGGCGTTCGCGAGGCGCACGCCAAGGGCGCCGAGCTGGTGTGTCTTCAGGAGCTGTTCCGCAGCCAGTACTTCTGCCAGACGGAAGACCACGGCCACTTCGCGCTCGCGGAACAGGTGCCGGGCCCGACCACGAGCACGCTGTCAAAGCTCGCGGCTGAGCTCGGCGTGGTGATCGTCGCATCACTCTTCGAACGACGGGCCGAGGGGCTGTATCACAACACCGCGGCGATCATCGACGCCGACGGCCGGTACCTCGGCAAGTACCGCAAGATGCACATCCCCGACGACCCGCAGTACTACGAGAAGTTCTACTTCACCCCCGGCGACCTCGGCTTTCTGGCGTGGGACACGAAGGTCGGGCGTATCGGCGTGCTCGTGTGCTGGGACCAATGGTATCCGGAGGCCGCGCGCCTCACCGCGCTCGCGGGCGCGCAGATTCTCTTCTATCCGACGGCGATCGGCTGGTTGCCGGCCGAAAAGGCGGAGCACGGTGCCCAGCAGCAGGCCGCGTGGGAGACGATCCAGCGAAGCCACGCCATCGCGAATGGCGTGTACGTCTGTGCGGTGAATCGCGTGGGCCATGAAGGCCCCGCCACCGGCGGTATCGAGTTCTGGGGCGGGAGCTTCGTCGCCGACCCCGGCGGTCGCGTTCTCGCCAAGGCCGGCCAGGGCGAGGAGGTCCTCATCGCCGCGTGCGACCTGGGCAAGGTGGACGCAAGCCGCACGCATTGGCCGTTCCTGCGAGACCGGCGGATAGACGCTTACGGCGACCTCACCAAGCGATACCTGGACCAAGAGGTGAGAAGTGAGAGGTGAGAGGTGAGAAGGACGGCGTGCCACCCCTCGCCCCTCTCACTTCTCACTTCTCACTTCTCACTTCTCACCTGATGCCAGCCTCTCCTACGCCCGCCGCCCTCGGCTTCAGCA
>DATBQV010000371.1:0-4584 GCA_036560625.1 Gemmatimonadales bacterium | reverse complement strand
GAGCTTGCCCGGCGCCTGGTCGAGCGGTCCGGCGGCGACTACGATGACGTGCACCGGGCGGTGGTGCGCCGGGAGCAGGAGCTGAGCACCGGCATCGGGTTCGGAGTGGCGCTTCCCCACGGCAAGTCGCCCACCGTACCGGAGCTGAGCGTGGTTGCCGGCGTGGCCCCCGAGCCCGTTCCCTACGATGCGCTCGACGACAAGCCGGTCCGGCTCTTCTTCATGATCGTCGGTCCCGAGGCGTCCGCCGGGCAGCACGTCAAGGTTCTCAGTCGCATCGCGCGCCTGGTCCGGCACGACGACGTGCGGGAACGGTTGCTGCGCGCCCGTACGCCTGAGGAATTCCAGCACGCCCTCCTTCTCGCTGAGGAGCGGTAGGATTTGGCATGACGGCAACCGGTCTCCGGACCCATCGATGTGGGTCGCTCACCCGCGAGCACGTAGGCTCCCGCGTCCGCCTCGGCGGGTGGGTGCATCGTCGGCGTGACCTCGGCGGTCTCGTCTTCGTCGATCTCCGCGACCGCGACGGGCTGGTGCAGCTCTCCTGCAATCCGGCCTGGACGCCGCCCGACGTCATGGAGCTCGCGGCCGGCCTCGGCGCCGAGTCGGTGATCCTGGTCGCGGGGACGGTCCAGCTCAGGCCGGAGCCGGCTCGGGATCCCGGCCTGGCCTCCCGGGAAGTGGAGGTCCACGTCACCGCTCTCGAGGTCGTCGGCCCCGCGGTGACCCCGGCGATCCCGGTCGCCCGGAAAGAGCGCGAGGACCTGCCCGCCGAGGAGCTGAGGCTCCGGCACCGGGTGCTCGACCTGCGCCGGCCCGAGTTGCAGAAGAACATGCTGCTCCGCCACCGATTGATGCAGGCGGCGCGCCGGTATTTCGACGGGCTGGGCTTTCTCGAAATCGAGACGCCGATCCTCACGAAGCCGACCCCCGAAGGAGCGCGCGACTATCTCGTGCCCAGTCGCGTGCACCAGGGCGAGTTCTTCGCCCTGCCGCAGTCGCCCCAGATCTACAAGCAGCTGCTGATGGTGGCCGGCTTCGACCGCTACTTCCAGATTGCGCGATGCTTCCGCGACGAGGACCTTCGGGCGGACCGCCAGCCGGAGTTCACCCAGATCGATGTCGAGGCCTCGTTCGTCACGCTGGAGGATGTCCTCGCTTTCGGTGAGGGCATGGTTCGCGCCCTGTGGGCGGAGGCCGGACACCGCGTGGATCTGCCGCTTCCCCGACTCCGCTACCGCGACGCGATGGAGCGCTACGGGACCGACAAACCGGACCTTCGTTACGGCCTCGAGATCTTCGATGCCACCGAGGTTTTCCGGGGCACGGAATTCGGCATCACCCGGTCCGTCATTAGTGCGGGTGGCCGCGTGCGCGGCATCCGCGTGCCTGGAGGCGGCAGCCTGAGCCGGAAGCAGGTGGACGAGATCGAAGCCGCGGCGAAGTCGTTGGGCGCCGCCGGCCTGCTTCGGCTCAAGCGGAGCGGCGGTGCGCTGGAAGGCCCGGCCGCCAAGTTCCTGGGTCCCGACGCCGCCGAGCGTCTCGGCCTGGACGATGGAGACCTGTGTCTGCTGGTCGCGGGACCGGACCACGTGTCGAGCCCGTCGCTCGACCGCGCGCGCCAGGAAGTGGCCCACGTGATGGGGCTCGTGCCGGAGGGCGTGAACCGATTCGTCTGGATCATCGATTTCCCGCTCTTCGATCGCGACCCGGACACCGGCGCGCTGAGCCCGGTGAATCATCCGTTCACGGCGCCGAATCCCGAGGATCTTTCCTTGCTCGATTCCACGCCGGAGAAGGTGCGGGCGCTCGCCTACGACGTGGTGCTGAACGGCACGGAGCTCGGCGGCGGCAGCCTGCGTATCGCCGATCCACGCCTCCAGCGGCGGGTCTTCGGCCTGCTCGGCATCGCCGACGAGGTGGCGGAGCAGCGGTTCGGGTTTCTGCTCGAGGGACTTCGGGAGGGCGCGCCCCCGCACGGCGGCTTTGCATTCGGCATGGACCGTATCGCGATGCTGCTGGGCGGGGCGGAGTCGCTGCGCGACGTGATCGCCTTTCCCAAGACCACAGCGCAGCGCGCGCTGTTTGAAGGCGCGCCGAGCCCGGTGGGCGCGGACGAGTTGCACACGCTCCATGTGGCGGTGATCCGTGACGACTGAGGCGGATTCATGACCGACGACATCACCCAGCGGTTGTCAACCGAGGGTGCCGACCCGCTCCTGTTCGCCGGGGTGAACGACGCCAACCTCCAGGAGCTTCAGCGGACGCTCGGCGTCCGCGTATCGCTCCGGGGCGACGCGCTCGCGCTGACCGGGGCGCGGGAGCAGGTGGACCGGGCCACGCCCGTGGTGCAGGGACTGATCGATCTCGCCCGCATGGGGGAATCGGTGTCGGCCGAGGACGTCTATCGCCTCGCCGCGGACGGGCCGCCGGCGGACGGCGCGGCGGCGCCGGGCGAAGGCAAGATCCTGCTCCCGGGACTCCGGCGCGCGATCGTTCCCAAGACGCAGGGACAGCGGGACTACCTTCAGGCGATCTCCGCTAACGACATCGTGGTCGGCATCGGCCCGGCGGGCACGGGCAAGACCTACCTCGCCGTGGCGAAGGCGGTGGAGGCGCTGGCGCGGAAGCGGGTGAAGCGGATCATCCTCGCGCGGCCCGCGGTCGAGGCGGGCGAGTCGCTTGGCTTCCTGCCGGGCGATCTCCAGGCCAAGGTCGACCCATATCTCCGGCCGCTGTACGACGCGCTCGAAGACATGATGCCGCAGGAGCGCGTGCAGCGCGCGCTGGAGACCCGGACGATCGAGATCGCCCCGCTCGCGTACATGCGGGGTCGCACGCTCGCCGACGCGTTCATCATCCTGGATGAGGCCCAGAACGCGACCGGCGCCCAGATGAAGATGTTTCTCACCCGGCTGGGCGTGAACAGTCGCACCGTCGTGACCGGCGACAAGACTCAGATCGACCTCCCGAAGCGGGAAGACTCGGGTCTGGTTCAGATCGAGCGGATCCTCCCGGGGATCGACGGCCTCGCGTTCTGTTATCTGACCGAGCTGGACGTGGTGCGGCACCGGATCGTGCGCGAGATCATTCGCGCCTATGCGGAGGATCAAAGCGGCTGATGGTCGAGCTGGCCCACGATCGCTGGCCTGTCGTTCGCCGGTCGGTACCCGCCTGGGCGCTGTATCACGCCCTGCGCTGGAGCCCGGTGCTGATCGTCGCCGCCATCGCCTACTGGGCGTTCCCGCTGCCCGGGCGCCTGGCCGCGCCGGCGCTTCGGGTCGGCGAGGCCGCGCCCCAGACCGTCACGGCACCGTTCTTCTTCGTGGTCCCCAAGTCGGATGCCGAGCGTGCGCTCGAGGGCGAGAGCCGGTCCAGCGGCTCGCGTCCGGTCTACCGCTTCGACGCCGGCGCCTACAATGCGGTCGTCGTCCAGGCGGATACGCTCTTCGGCCGGTTGGACGGCGTGGCCGTGCGCGGGCCCGATGACGTGCGGACGGCCGCGGCCGCGCTCGGAATCAGACTGGACCCCGACGAGTCCGACTACCTCGCGGACCCCGGCCGACGGCGGGCGCTCCGGACCGCGCTGTCCGACGTCCTCCGCGGCGTGATCGCGCAGGGCGTCGGCGACGCGGCGGTGATCCGGGCCGAGCCGAGCCGGTGGGTCATGCTGCGCCGGGGCGACGCCGAGCGGGCGATGGAGCGCGATTCGATCGGCACGTTCGCCGATCTCATGGCGGAGGCGGAGACGCCTCACGCCGGCGTCGACGACGAGGTCGGGCGCCGGACGCTCCGCCAGCTGGTCGCGGCGTTCTATCGGCCGACCATCGTCTACGACGCCGGTCTCACGGCCGCCCGGAGGGAGGAGCTCCGGGCCGGCGTGGACTCGGTGAAGTTCGCGGTCCCGGCGGGCGAGCGCATCGTCACCCAGGGGCAGCCGGTGACGCAGGAAGCGCGGGACAAGCTGGCCGGTTTGCAGGACGAGCTGCGCCGGCGGGGCGAGGATCGCGTCGTGGCGCGCGCTGTCTTCGGGGGGCTGCTGTACAACGCGATCATGCTCTCGACCTTCTGGCTCATCATCCTGCTCTATCGGCGGGAGAGCTACGAGCAGCTCCGGGAGATGCTGTTCTTCGGTGGACTCTTCGGGTTCGTGGTGCTGCTGTCGGGCGCGCTCACGCACGTGTTCCCCTGGCGGCCCGAGCTGATCCCGGTACCGTTCGCGGCCATCCTGGTGACGATGCTCTACGACGGGCGCACCGCCGTCTTCGCGGCGATGACGCTCGCCATCCTCCTCGGCGGGCAGTGGGCGCTGCGCGAGAGCAACACGATCTTCTTCGGCGTGATCGGCGGGGTTGCCGCGGCGCTGGGCATGCGCTTCGTGCGGAGCCGGCGTCATCTCTACCTCACCATCGGCGTCGTCGCGGGCGCGTACACCCTGGCGGCGCTCACGCTGGGCCTGAGCAGCGGCTGGGGCTGGGACCTGATCGCCACCACCGCCATCACCGGCTCCATGGTCGCCCTGTCCAGCGCATCGTTCGCCCTGCTCATGGTGCCGCTCGCGGAGTCGGCCACCCGCATCACTAC
>DATBQV010000370.1:0-2854 GCA_036560625.1 Gemmatimonadales bacterium | reverse complement strand
GGCCATCCGGCTCAGGATCGAGCTCGACACGGACGCGGGGCCCGAGCAGCTCGACCGGCTGCTGGCGCTGACCGAGCGGTACTGCGTGGTGCTCCAGACCCTGCGCCATCCGCCCCAACTCAGTATCCACCGGGGGCTCTGATCACCGCTAACTCACAGTTGGACGACCGTTCCCAGCCCCGCGTAGATGTAGCGGTTGCCGAACACCCGCTGCAGCGCCGCAAACCCGGGCTCGCCGGTGCAGTGGCCCGGCGCGACGAGATCGAGTTGCCAGTGCTCGTGCAATGACGTGGCGATGCGCGCGATCTCGGGCTCGGGCGTGGTAACCAGGTGCAGGCCACCGAAGAGTACGTGCACGTGGTCGCCCGCCGACGTTGCGGCCTCGAGAATCGTTTCGATGCCCGGATGCGAGCACCCGACCAGAAGGACCAGCCCCTCGGGCGTGCGGATGGCGAGCGAAAGCTCGCGCAGCTCGAGCGTGCCGGGGGTTTTCGAGACCGTGGACAGGATGACAAACCCCGGGACCGGCTCGATCAGGCTGTCAACGAGGGTAAAAGCGGCGGTGGGCCACACGGTTCCGCCCTGGAACTCGGCCGGTGGCTCGCCATCGAAGTAGCGCATCCGGACCGGCAGCGTCGTATCGGGCCGCAGGAGCGACCCCGGCACCGTCGCACCGAATATCCCGAAATTCTCCCTCGGGGCAAAGACCCTGACGTGAGCATTCGTGCTCAGGACGTACGCGAGTCCCGCGATGTGGTCGCCGTGCCGGTGCGAAATCACCACGAAATCGAGGGTGCGCAGGTCGAGGTGCAAGGCGCGCACGTTGTGGGCGAACGCCTCGGCGTTGTTGCCCGTATCGAAGAGGACGCGCTTGCCCCGGTATTCGACCAGGGCGGCGAAGCCCCAGTCGCGTGTGAGCCCGGCCCGATCGCCAAACGCATCATAGAGGATGGTGACTTTGGGCCCCGGCGGCGCGGACAGTGCTGAGGCTGGGCTGGGGAACGGAGCAACGAGCAGGAGTAACACTACCCCGCAGAGTCGCATGGTTGGCCCTCCGGTAGGGGACGTCTGGAGCCGGCGCGGTGTTTAGCCGTCTCCCGCCTCGAGGATCTCGCGCGCGGCCTCGGCGTCCTCGGGTGCTACGACGACACGGATCTCGGACATGAGCGACATGGCCGGCAGCATGCCTCCGGCATCGTCGCGGAGGAGCGAGGCCTCGATGCCGTTCGCGGCCAGGATCGCGCGCGCGAGATCGGCTTCCGACTGGGTCATGAAGCGCCGCACAACCACCCGGGGCATCTCAGCTCCCCAACACCACCTGCTCCTTCAGCACCCACACCTTGGTGGCGAAGAAGAGGCCGATCATGAGCCGGTGATCGTCGGGACGGACGATCGCCACGAGCCCGTCGGCGTCGTTCCCTTTGGTGGCGCGCACGGTGTCCTTCACCCGGAGCCGGGTGGCGACGTCCTCGAACCAGCCGGGCAGCATCCCGCGCTCGTGCTTCTTGAGCACGTCCTTCGTCCGCTCTCCCGTGGGATCGGCGAGCGCGATCTGGCAGTAGTACCACCCGCGGTAGTCGGCCCGACCGGCACGGCTGAACGTGAGCGACCGCCGCTCGAGTCCGACCCAGGCCTTCATGCTCGGCGTCGTGTGGGGCCGCACCTCGATGCGCTCGTCCGCCGCCTTGGGCACCCGGACGAAGAACTCCCACACGTTGTTCCGGTCGAAGTTGTCGTCCTCGACCCGATACGTGAGCTCCGTGCCCGAGACGGGCTCGCGGGTGAACGTCCACGACGCGTGGCGCTCGCTCGTCAGCTCCACCTTCAGCTTCGCCAGCCGGTACCGCCGATAGCGGGCCATCCGGTCACCTCCGGGCAGCGGGGGACTGTGCCTGCGAACCTTCGATAATACCGAATCCGGGGGCGCGCCGCGCCCCGCGGTCAGCGGCGCATCCGCCGCATGTCCTGGAGGATAGGCGCGGGGGTCACCGGGCCGCCGAGGAAGTCGGTGATGACGTGGCGAGAGGAGCGCTCCAGGCCCCAGCGGTACAGGCGCGGCGCGACCCATCCATACCAGGTCGAGTCGCCGGTGGCGAATGGTCCATGCAGCTCGCGGGTTCGAGCCCGGATCGCGGCGATCACAATGGCGCCGGCGGCGTAGTTCATCATGTAGCCGGGCGAATCCAGCAGCTGGCCCCGCATGGCCCACCAGGACAGCTCGGGGTGCGGACGGATGCGGAGGTAGCTGCGAGTGATGGCGGTCCAGACCTGGTTGGGGTCGAGGGCCGGATCGCGCTGAAGCCGGGCCTCGAAGAGCGCCCAGGCCACGTCCATCACGATGCCGGCGTAGCGGGCGCGAAGGCCGTCGGCCAGCGGGACCGAGTCGCCCAGCCAGTGGTATTGCCAGCCGGGCTCGTAGACGTCGAGTGCCACGAAGTCGCCCAATGCTTCGGAGAATGGATCGCTGTCGGGCCAGTCCAGAAAGGCGGGTCGCGTACGGATGGCGGCGATGTGCACCGCGTGCCCGGTCTCGTGCAACAGCTCGTTGAGATTGGTGAGGTCGCCGGTCTCGTAGGTGGCGAAGACCCAGGGCTCGGCCGGCGCCCAGGTCCCGGCGATGCGTCGGGCGCGGCGCCCGAAATCGGTGAACGCCACCGGCGTCTTGCCGTCGCGGGGCGCGAGGTCGTAGTGCACACCGAGCGCCGCGGGGTCGGCGCCCAGCGCGCGGAACACCTGCTCGTTGAGCGAGTCGAGGCGCTCGCGCGGAATACGGCGGGCCAGCACCTGGTTTGCCCGGCCGGCGAGATACTCCCAGTCCCAGGGCTCGATCGGTTTGTCCGGCGTGGCGGCCCGC
>DATBQV010000369.1:0-3344 GCA_036560625.1 Gemmatimonadales bacterium | reverse complement strand
GCTGCTCCGGGCCGGTCCGGACCGCCCGATCCCCAAGGGTCTAGTCGCCTACGCGCGCGGGCGCGAGATCACCGTCCGCACGGCGACGCCGGAGCCGGTCCAGCTCGACGGAGAGCCGGACGGGGACACGCCGTTCACCGTCACCGTAGTGCCGGGGGCGATCCGGGTGGTGGCCCCGGTCTGAGAGCCGGAATTTCGGCGTCTCGCGTCCCCTCGGAGCGCCTACCGCCTCCGGGCTCCGGCCTGCTTCTCCGCTGTTCCCGAATTTGACAGTCCGTGCTAAGTTGCGGAGGAGCGAGGTGTAAAAGAAGGCACCCCCTTGCGAGGCCTATCCGGTGGCCGGGTCGGGGTAGATGGCTGATTCGGTCCTGTTGATCGACGACGATGTCGACGTGCTTCGAAGCATCGGTAACTACTTCGAGCGCTTGGGCTACGAGGTCACCCGGGAGTTGAGCGGCGAGGCCGGGCTGGCCACCTTCGACCGCGTGCGTCCCGACGTCGTCGTCCTCGACCTCCGACTCCCCGGCATGGATGGCATGGAGGTCCTGGAGCACCTGCGCCAGCGGGACGCTGCCGTCATTCTGCTCACCGGAAACAGCGACATCCCCACCGCCGTCCGCGCGATGCAGCTGGGCGCGGAGAATTTCCTCACCAAGCCGGTGGACATGGCGCACCTCGCGGCGGCCACCGCGCGCGTGGCCGACAAGGTCCGCCTCCGGCGCGTGAACGAGACGCTGCTCGGACAGACCGCGGCCGGGCCGGGGCTCGACTCGCTCGGTGGCTCCTCCGCGATGCAGGAGTTCGCCCATCAGGTGGCGCTGCTGGCGCAAAGCGAGCGGACCACGGTGCTCCTGAACGGCGAGAGCGGAACCGGGAAGGGCTGGGTCGCGCGGATGATCCACGATTTGAGCCCGCGGGGCAAGGCGGCGTTCGTCGAGGTGAACAGCGCCGGCCTCAATCCGACCTTTCTCGATTCCGAGCTGTTCGGTCACGAAAAGGGCGCGTTCACCGACGCCAAGGACCGCAAGCAGGGGCTCTTCGAAATCGCCGATCACGGGACGATCTTTCTCGACGAGATCGGTGACCTGGCACCCGAACTCCAGCCCAAGCTCCTCAAGGTGCTCGAGACCAAGACGTTCCGTCGCCTGGGCGGCACGCGCGAGCTTACGGTGGACGTGCGCCTGATCGCCGCCACCAACAAGAATCTCCAGGCGGAAGTCGAGGTGGGACGGTTTCGGGAGGACCTCTACTACCGCCTGAGCGTCATGCCGCTCACGCTGCCCGCGGTGCGCGACCGCTCGCGCGAGGACCGGCTCGCGCTGATTACGCGGCTCATGACCGACCTGCGGGCCGAGCTGCCCGAGGCCCCGGCCTCGCTGTCCAGCGAGGTGCTCGAGCGGCTGTTGGTCTACCCCTGGCCCGGCAACGTCCGCGAGATGCGTAACGTGCTCGAGCGCGCCATGATCCTTGGCCGCGGACAGGCGGCCATCAGCGTGGAGCACTTGCCGGGGGAGTTCCGCGCCCGGCCCGGGATCGGCGACCGTCGCCACACCCCGCTCAGTCTGGACGATCTGGAGCGCCAGCACATCGAGCGCACCCTCAAGCACCACGGCGGCAACCGCACCCGCGCGGCGCACGAGTTGGGGATCTCGCGCGCCACTCTGATCAACAAGATCAAGCGCTACAGCCTCACCGCCTGAGCCCTCGCATGACGCAGCGCCACCAGCCCCAGGAGAAGGACGCGATGCGCTGCCGCGCCTGCGGCCGTGAGGAGCGAGCCTCCGAGGGCTACCCCTGCGCGAACTGCGGCACGTTCATCTGTCTCATCTGCACCTTTCGCGGCGTCACCCGCTGTGAGGCCTGCGCCGCGAAAGCCGGCCAGGCGCCCACCTGACCGCCGTCGTCGCTCTCGCCGCCGTCGCTCCGCTCCTCGCCGAGCCCAGCCTGCGAGCCGAGCAGGTCTCGCAGCTTGTGCTGGGAGAGACCGCGGTGGTGCTCGAGGCCAAGGTCGAGTGGCGGCGCGTGCGCCTGGATCGCGACGGATACGAGGGCTGGCTCAACCGCGGGTACCTGCGGGAGTGGACGCGGCGCGAGAGCGAGGCATGGAACGACCGGGCCCGGGCGTGGAGCGACGGCGCGGAGGTGGCCGTGGCGGGCGGCACGGTGCGTTTGCCGCTTCGTGCCCGGGCCGCGCTCGTGCCCGACGGCATTCTCCTGCCGGACGGCAGAGCGGGGCGGGTCGTTCGCGGCAGCGTGCGACGGTTCGCCGAAGTCATGGCCGAAGCGCGTGCCGGCGCGCCCGAGGAGTGGGCAGCCCGCCATTTTCTGGGGGCACCGTATCAGTGGGGCGGTATCACCCCGTGGGGCGTGGATTGCTCGGGCCTGGTACAGACGGCGTTCGCTGCCCGGGGAGTGGCGCTCCCGCGGGACGCGGCCGCTCAGGCGGACGCCGGCGTCGAGATCGCGCCGGCCGCAATCCGCCCGGGCGACCTGCTCTTTTTCCAGAGTGAATTCGGCGGGGGCGTGACCCACGTTGCTATTGCCGCGAGCGGTGAGTCGCTGGTGCACTCCGCGCTCGCCTGCGGCGGCGTGATCCGCGAGTCGTGGCGTCCCGGCACGCGCGCTGCCGGGCTCCGCGACCGGCTCGTGATGGTCCGTCGGGTCGGAGACTAGATGGCCGGACCCTGCCGATGACGTCCCGTCTGGTCCTGTTCGATATCGACGGCACCATCCTCCTCACCGCGGGCGCCGGGCGCCGCGCCATCACGGCGGCGCTCGCGGAGCAGGTCGGAGGCCGCACCACCTTCGAACGCATTCGCTTCGACGGCAAGACCGATCCCCAGATCGTGACCGAGATGCTGACCGCGGCGGGAGACCCGGGCCCGCACGACGGACCTCGCATCCGGGCGGTCTGTGAGCGCTACGTCAGCCTGCTCGAGCGGGAGCTGGCGACAACCACCGGCACACGCCTCATGCCCGGCTTCCCCGACATTCTGGATCGTCTGGAAGGACACGACGGGGTCGTGCTCGGCCTGCTGACGGGCAATCTCGAGCGCGGCGCCGCGCTCAAGCTCCGGGCGGCCGGATTGGATCCGGCCCGATTCCGGGTCGGCGCGTACGGCTCCGACGCGGCGCACCGCCCCGACCTCCCGCCGATCGCGGCGCGGCGGGCCGAGCCGTTCTTCGGCCGGAAGCCCGCGGGCGCCGAGGTCGTCATAATCGGGGACACGCCGGCCGACGTGGCGTGTGGAGCCGGAATCGGCGCCCGGGCGGTTGCCGTCGCGACGGGAGCCTACTCCGTCGAGCAGCTCGCCGCCTGCGGAGCCCACGCGGTCTTCACCGAT
>DATBQV010000368.1:0-2672 GCA_036560625.1 Gemmatimonadales bacterium | reverse complement strand
GCCCTCCTCCTCCTTCTGCATCTTCTCGATCTGCGGCAGAACCGCGCCCGCGATCTGCATGAAGATGCTGGAGGAGATGTACGGCATGATGCCGAGCGCGAAGACCGTCGCGCGCGACAAACCGCCGCCGACGAACAGGTCGTACAGCCCGAGCAGCCCGCCCTTCCCCTGATTGGCGAAGAAGTCCGTGAGCGCGAGCACGTTCACACCCGGAACCGTGATGTGCGAGCCGACACGGTAGATCAGCAAACACAACAGCGTGAAGACGATCTTGTCCTTCAGCTCCGTCGTCTTCCAGATGTTCGCGACCGCGGCCGCGGGATTGGGTTGCGCCATGACTGCCCCTGCGTAAAGACGGCGGGCCGCCAGCCGGCGGCCCGCGCTTCTGAATCCCTACTCTTCGACCCGGCCGCCCGCCGCCAGGATCTTGTCCCGCGCGCCGGCGCTGACTTTCACCCCGCGCACCGTCACCGCCCGCGGCACCGCGCCGTTGGCCAGCAGCTTTGCCGCGCCTTTCACCGTCCGGATCAATCCCGCCTCCGCCAATGTCTCGCGCGTCACCTCGGCGTCCGCCGGAAGCTGTCCCAGCGCATCGAGACGAACGAGCTGATTCTCGACGCGGAACGGATTCGTGAAGCCGCGCTTCGGCACCCGGCGAGTGAGCGGCATCTGGCCACCCTCGAAATGTGGCTTACCGCCGCCCGGTCCGTGATGCCCGGCCCGCGCCTTGATGCCCTTCGTGCCCTTGCCCGACGTCTTGCCCGTGCCGGACCCCGGACCCCGGCCAAGCCGCTTCCGGTTGCGATGCGACCCGAGTGCGGGCGGCAGGCTGTCGAGCCCGATGTGCTTCGAACGATCGTCTGCCATCTTACTTCCCCACTGGCGTGACGCGAACCAAATGGCGCACGCGCTTGATCTGGCCGGCCACAGCCGGCGTGTGCTCCCGGATCACCACCGCCTGGTGGTGCCGCAATCCCAGCGCCTGCAAGGTCGCATTCATCCGCGACGAATGGCCGATCCCGCTGCGAACCTGCCGGATCTCGACCTGGCCCGTCGTAGTGATCGCCTTGGGCGTATGGTCCGGGCCGCGGCTCGGATGCCAAACGAATCGTCTAGGCATGCACCGTCTCCTTGGAGCGGGCACGGGAACGGTACCCGATGCTCGCCGCGTCGACGCCGCGCTCGCGCGCGATGTCTTCGACCGTCGTCAGTTGGTGCAGCCCATCCAGCGCGGCCAGCACCATGTTGTGCGGGTTCGTCGAACCCAGGCTCTTCGTCAGGATGTCGGAGATGCCAGCGCACTCCATGATTGCGCGCACCGCACCACCGGCGATGACGCCGGCACCTGGCGCTGCGGGCTTCATGAGCACACGCCCCGCACCGTGCTGGCCGATCACCTCGTGCGGGATCGTGCTGCCGGTCAACGGGATCGCGGACATGCGGCGGCGCGCCGCATCCACAGCCTTGCGAACGGCCTCCGACACTTCATTGGCCTTGCCCGTCGCGAACCCGACCTTGCCCTGCCCGTCGCCGACAGCCACCAGCGCGTTGAACGAGAACCGGCGGCCACCTTTGACGACTTTGGCGACGCGGTTGATCGCGATCACGTTCTCGAGAAGCTCGCCACCCTCGCGGCCTCCGTCGCCACGTCCATCGCCACCCCGCGAGCGCCGGTCACCATCCCGGCCGCCGCCACCACCGCCTCCGGGGCGCCCGCCGCCTCCCCCCCCGGGACCGCCGCGCCCGCCCCCGGGCCCACCACGCCCGCCTCCGGGCCCGCCTCGGCCGCCACCAGGTCCGCCTCGGCCGCGCCCACCACCACCAGACCGCGCTCCGCCCGAACGGGCCGAGCGCGGCGTGGCCGGGGTAGCGGCTCCGGGAGTTTCATTCTCTGCCATATGCCTCTTCGCTCCGTCGCGCTGCGTGAA
Source organism: Gemmatimonadales bacterium (assembly GCA_036560625.1). GTDB lineage: Bacteria > Gemmatimonadota > Gemmatimonadetes > Gemmatimonadales > GWC2-71-9 > DASQPE01. The sequence goes on along the minus strand of DATBQV010000368.1, from coordinate 744 downwards.
TTCCGGTCAACACCGATCAGGCTCTAGAACTCGAGCCCGCCCTCGCGGGCGCCTTCCGCCACCGCCTTCACCCGGCCGTGGTATTTGTAGCCCGCACGGTCGAACACCACCCGCAGGATCCCGGCATCCTTCGCGCGGGCCGCGAGCGTGCGGCCGACCACCGCCGACTTCTCCGTCTTCTTCCCCTCGGCTACCACCTGGCTGGTGACGGTCATCAGCGTCCGCTGCGCCACGTCATCCACCAGTTGTGCGGTGATGTGCTTCGCCGAGCGGTACACGACGAGCCGCGGGCGCTCCGGAGTGCCCGTCACCTTCTTGCGTACCCGAAGATGGCGGCGCACACGCTTCGCGTCGCGCGACTTCGGAATGCCGATCCGGCCCATTACTTCGCTCCCGTCTTGCCCGCCTTCCGGCGGATCTGCTCGTTGAGATACTTGATGCCCTTGCCCTTGTACGGCTCGGGCGGACGCAGGCTGCGTAGCTCGGCCGCCACCTGGCCGACCACTTCCTTGTTCGCCCCTTCGATCACGATCGACGTGGGCTGCGGTGCCGTCAGCTTGATACCGGCCGGCGCGCGATAGTCCACAGGATGCGAGAACCCGAGCGCGAGCTGCAGCCCGAAGGGCCGCCCTTCCGCCTTGTACCCCACGCCCACGATCTCGAGCTGCTTCTTGAACCCGGCCGTGACGCCCTCGACCATGTTGGCGATCAACGTCCGCGTGAGCCCGTGCAGCGCCTTGTGAT
>DATBQV010000367.1:0-1933 GCA_036560625.1 Gemmatimonadales bacterium | reverse complement strand
CGCGATCTTGACGCAGCCCCCCGTCGCGATGGCGGCGATGGCCACGAATACGAGGCCGGCGAAACCAAAATCCATAATGCCTCGCTGCGCCTGAGCGCGGCCAGTGTAGAGCCAAAACCTACGGGCGGCTCCGGGAGGGAGCAACCGGCCGACTCACGAATAGCGTCATTCTCGAGACTACGGCTCGTACCGGGCCACCCGTGCTATCATATCCCTACCCCCACTCCTCCCGGGTCCGTCCTGGCCGTCTTCGAGCTGGTCATCGCGCTGCTCTTCGTGGGCGCCCTCCTCGCCGCGTGGGCCCGGCGCATCAACGCCCCCTACCCCGCGGCGCTGGCCCTCGCGGGCGCGGGGCTCGCGCTCCTGCCCAACACCCCCGCCGTGACGCTCGACCCCCAGCTCGCGCTCACCCTGTTCGTGGCGCCCGTGCTGCTCGACGCGGCGTTCGACTCGTCGCCCCGCGACCTCCGGCGCAACTGGCGGGCGGTCACCGGCCTCGCGATCGCCGCCGTGGGACTGACGGTCGCCGCGGTGGCGCTGATCGCCCGCTGGCTCGTGCCCGACCTGCCCTGGCCCGCCGCCATCGCGCTGGGTGCGATCGTGGCCCCGCCCGACGCGGCGGCCGCGAGCGCGGTCCTGCGGCAGCTGCGGCCTCCGCATCGGGTGCTGGTGATCCTCGAGGGCGAGAGCCTGTTCAACGACGCGAGCGCCCTGCTGATCTATCGCCTCGCCGTCGCGGCCGTAGTTACCGGCACCTTCTCCGGCCGGCACGTCGTCCCCATGCTCGTGGTCGTCACCCTCGGCAGCATCGGGCTCGGCGCCATTCTCTCGCGGATCACCCTGGCCGCCATCCGCCGGGTGGAGGACGTAGCGACGTCCGTCCTGCTCCAGTTCCTCTCCACCTTCGCGGTCTGGATGATCGCCGAGCGGCTGGGGCTCTCCGGCATCATCACCGTCGTCGCCTACGCCATCATGACCGCCCGCCGCGCGCCCGGGCTGATGCCGGCCCGGATGCGCATTCGGTCGTACGCGGTGTGGGAAGTCGCGGTGTTCGTGCTGAACGTCCTGGCGTTCATTCTGGTCGGGCTCCAGCTCAAGCCCATCCTCCAGCGGCTGGACCGCCCCACGCTCATCGCCTACGCCGTCACCGCCGCGGCCGTCACCGCCACGGTCATCCTGGTCCGCATCGTCTGGGTGATGGGCTACGCCGGCGTGGGCGGATGGCTCCTGAGCCGGCGCGATCGGGGGCAGCCGGTGCGCTACCCCTCATTCCGGGCGGCGACCGTGATCGCCTGGTGCGGCATGCGCGGCATTGTGACCCTCGCGGCGGCCCTCGCGCTGCCCGACGGCCTGCACGGGGTGCTCGCGTTTCCGTACCGGGATCTCATCCTGTTCACCGCGTTTTCCGTCGTGGTCGGCACGCTGGTGCTTCAGGGGCTGACCGTGGGGCCGTTGATGCGGGCACTGGCCCTGGAGGACGACGGGTCGGTGGACCGGGAGGTCCGGCTCGCCCGGGAGGAGACCACGCGGGCCGCGCTCAATGCGCTGGCCGGCGCGGGCGGCGAGGTGGAAATGGTCGCGCTGCTCCGGCGGAAGTACGAAAGCCGGCTCGCGGGCGACACCGACGCGGACTATCTGGCCGCGCAGCAGCGAGCCCAGGCGGCCCAGCGGGACACCCTCGCCCGGTTGCGGACGCAGGGCGTCATCGGAGACGATGCGTTTCACCGGTTGGAGGAAGAGCTGGATTGGGGGGAGGTCGGCGTGGAGGCCATGACGCGCCGGGTCTAGAACCGCTTAGCCCGCCGGCCGCGCAATATGCGCATGCACGAGGCTCACGCTCATCGATCCCTCTCCGACCGCCGACGCCACCCGCTTCACCGACCCGCTCCGCACGTCGCCCGCCGCGAAGACGCCGGGCAGGCTCGTCTCCAGG